>NZ_JALFPR010000015.1:0-8096 GCF_022785585.1 Oliverpabstia sp.
CCCCCGATCCCTCTCGCGTCCCTATAGGAAAACTAATTTTCAAGATTTACAGTAACGGAATATTATGCTCTTCCGCCAGTTTCACCGTCTCCTCCGGCCATAACGAACAGTGAACCTCTCCGATATGAGCCTTCCGCAGATAAAACATACAGATACGGGACTGTCCGATACCGCCACCGATCGTAAACGGCAGTTCATCATTCAAAATAGCTCTCTGGAAATCCATTTCCGCACGTTCCTCACAGCCACAAACCTCCAGCTGATGCTTCAGAGCAGCTGCATCCACACGGATACCCATGGAAGAAAGCTCCAGAGCGATATCCAGAACCGGATAATAAACGATGATATCACCGTTCAGCTCCCAGTCATCATAGTCCGGTGCACGACCGTCGTGTGGTTCGCCGGATGCCAGCATCTTACCGATCTGCATGATGAACACGGCACCCTTTTCCTTCACAATCTTATATTCACGATCCTTGGGAGAAAGACCAGGATACATATCTTCAAGTTCCTGGGAAGTGATAAAGAAAATATCCTTCGGAAGAATCTCTTCGATATAATCATACTGAATTGCCATGTATTTTTCAGTCTTCTTCAGTGCAGAATAAACGGTGCGGACAACATCTTTTAAGGTGTCCACATTACGCTCTTCCCGTGTAATGATCTTTTCCCAGTCCCACTGATCCACATAGATGGAATGGATATTGTCGGTATCTTCATCACGACGGATGGCAACCATATCGGTATACAGTCCTTCTCCATGTGCAAAACCATACTTTTTCAGTGCATAACGTTTCCATTTTGCAAGAGAATGTACGATCTCAGCTTTCTGATCCGGTGATTCCTTGATATCGAAGGTAACCGGGCGTTCTACGCCGTTCAGATTATCGTTCAGACCGGATGAAGGATCTACAAAAAGCGGTGCGGACACACGCAGCAGATTCAGGCGGTCAGAAAGGGTTTTCTGAAAAAAGTCTTTTACGGTCTTAATACCAACCTGTGTATCGTGAAGCGACAATGCAGGCTGATAATTTTCCGGAATAATAAAATGTTCCATAACAATCCTCCTCAAATTTGAAAGGCATCCAGCTAAGAATCACGGCAGACACCAACAACTCTTTACCTGTCTACCCCGGTATTATGGTAATATTATAGCAGAAAACCCCCCGAATACAACAATTGATTTTACTATACCCATGCCAAAACATTCCGCGGGATATTACCAGTGAACAGTAACCGGAATATCGCGTATGCACAGTAAGGATCAATTCTGCCTTGTAACTTAACATCAATTGTGCTACTGTAGTAAGCAGAGTACGTTTGGAAAGGTCGGGAAACGGGATGGAACAGGAAAAAATACTTGTGGTTCTTCCTGTAAAAGAAGAACATAAAGAACGAATCAGAAATGCAGCACCGGACGCAAAGACAACTTACTGCCTGGAAGCAGAGGTGACAAAAGAACAGGTGCAGGATGCAAATATTATTATCGGAAATGTGAAACCGGAATTCTTAAAAGATTCTCGGAATCTGCGCTGGATACAGTTAAATAACGCCGGAACAGAAGGATTTTGTGTACCGGGTATTCTGCCAAAACAGGCACAGCTGACCAATGCAACCGGAGCGTATGGAATGGCGATCTCCGAGCATCTGATCGCGATGCTGTTTGCACTCCAGAAACGCCTGGACATTTACCAGAACCAGCAAAAAGACCACCACTGGGAGAAACAGACCCATATGATGGTTACAGAGGGAAGCCATGTCCTGGTGATCGGTCTTGGAGATATCGGAACGACATTTGCAAGAAAAATGAAAGCACTGGGCGCGCATGTGACAGGTATCAGAAAGAGCCGGAAACCGAAGCCTGAATATGTGGATGCACAATACACGATGGAAGCACTGCCGGAACTTCTGCCGCAGGCAGATATTGTGGCACTGAGCCTTCCGGGATACAGTGACACCAAAGGCATCATCGGTGAGAAAGAATTACACCTGATGAAAAAGAATACTATTCTGTTAAATGTAGGCCGCGGAACTGCGATTGACAGTCTGGCTCTTGCGAAAGCCCTGCAAGAGAGAGCGATTTATGGGGCAGGTCTTGATGTCACAGACCCGGAACCACTGCCGGAAGATCATCCGCTGTGGGATGCGCCGCATTGTATCATTACGCCACATGTGTCCGGCGGATATGCACTGCCGGAGACACTGGAAAAGATTCTGGAACTTTCCATCGAAAATCTGGAACGTTATGAAAAAGGAGAAACCCTCCACAATATCATCGACTTTTCTACCGGATATGTGAAAAGATAAAAAAAGGCATTGGAAAAGTTGCATAAAAAACAAAATAAAAAAAGAGAAGAATTTTCAGGGTTCTTCTCTTTCCTTTTGTAGGTAACCGTGTTATACTGTTGTCTACAATATGTTGACTAAAATAAAAGAAAGATACTATATATAGTAGTGAGGAGCGGGAACAATGGTATATATTATCAAGAAAGACGGCACCAAAGAAGAGTTTGATGCCAGTAAGATCAAGCGTGCGGTCAATAAGTCAGCCGGCCGTGTAATGTATCGGTTTACCGATGATGAGATTAATTTTATCTGCAAATATGCAACTGACCGGGCGGAAGCGATGTCAAAAGAGCGAAAAGGCGGAATCCTGATCCAGGATATGCACAACATTGTGGAAGGTGCCCTGGAACAGGTGAATCCTGCAGTAGCAAAAAGTTACCGCGATTACCGGAATTATAAAGTGGACTTTATCCACATGATGGATGAGGTATATACAAAGAGCCAGTCCATCCGTTACATCGGTGACAAAAGCAACGCGAACACCGACAGCGCGCTGGTGGCAACCAAGCGAAGCCTGATCTTTAATGAACTGAACAAAGAATTATACAGAAAATTCTTTATGAACCGGAACGAACTGCAGGCATGTAAAGATGGCTATATCTATATTCATGATCAGTCTGCCCGTCTGGACACGATGAACTGCTGTCTGTTCGATGTGGGATCCGTTCTGCGTGGCGGATTTGAGATGGGAAATGTCTGGTACAATGAGCCGAAGACACTGGATACCGCATTTGACGTTATGGGGGATATTATCCTCAGTACCGCAGCTCAGCAGTACGGCGGATTTACTGTGCCGGAAGTAGATAAGATCCTGTCTCCGTATGCACAGAAAAGCTATAACAAATATTATGAAGAATTCCTGAAATATTCCGATCCGTCCTGGGAAGGAAGAGAAGAAAAGGGTCGTGTATATGCCTGGGAAAAAGTCTGCCGTGACTGTGATCAGGGATGGCAGGGAATTGAATATAAATTAAATACCGTTGGTTCCTCCCGTGGCGACTATCCGTTTGTTACTGTGACACTGGGACTGGGAACGGGAAGATTTGAAAAAATGATCTCAAAATCTCTGCTGAAAGTCCATATGGGCGGACAGGGAAAAGCCGGACATAAAAAACCGGTACTGTTCCCGAAGATTGTGTTCCTGTATGATGAAGAGATCCATGGAGATGGAAAAGAATGTGAAGATGTCTTTGAGACAGGTGTTGCCTGCTCTGCAAAAACCATGTATCCGGACTGGCTGTCCATGAGTGGCCAGGGATATATTTCCAGCATGTACAAAAAATACAAAAAAGTAATCAGCCCGATGGGGTGCCGTGCCTTTTTAAGTCCGTGGTATGAGCGTGGCGGTATGGAACCGGCAGATGAAAACGATGAGCCTGTCTTTGTCGGTCGTTTCAACATCGGTGCGGTCAGCCTGCATCTTCCGATGATCCTGGCAAAAGCCCGTGCAGAGAACACAGATTTTTATGAAGTTCTGGATTTCTATCTGGAGATGATCCGCGGACTGCATAAGAGAACATACGATTACCTTGGTGAGATGCGTGCTTCCACGAATCCGCTGGCATACTGTGAGGGCGGTTTCTACGGAGGTCATCTGAAACCATCCGATAAGATCCGTCCGTTACTCCGTCCGATGACAGCTTCCTTCGGTATCACAGCACTGAATGAACTGCAGGAACTTTATAATGGTAAATCCATTGCCGAAGACGGAGAATTTGCACTGGAAGTGCTTCGTTATATCAATGATAAGATTAATGTATACAAAAAAGAGGATCAGATCCTGTATGCAATTTACGGAACACCGGCTGAGAGCCTTTGCGGTCTGCAGGTAGAGCAGTTCCGCAAGATGTACGGTATCGTGCGCGGGGTATCCGACCGTCCGTATGTGAGCAACAGTTTCCACTGCCACGTAACTGAGGATATTACTCCTATCCAAAAACAAGATCTGGAAGGAAGATTCTGGGAACTGTGCAACGGTGGTAAGATCCAGTATGTCAGATATCCGATTTCCTACAATGTACATGCTATAAAAGCACTGATCCGTCGGGCGATGAATCTGGGTTATTATGAGGGTGTGAATCTGTCGCTGGCCTACTGCGACGATTGCGGACATCAGGAGCTCGAGATGGATGTCTGCCCGGTCTGCGGTTCCAGAAACCTGACCAAGATCGACCGTATGAACGGATACCTGTCCTACAGCCGTGTTCACGGAGATACCCGTCTGAACGATGCCAAGATGGCGGAGATCGCGGACAGAAAGTCAATGTAAAAACATCAGAAATAATAATATAGAAATAATATGATAAGAAGAAATCCGTAAAATTCTGAACAGAAATCAGTTGTTTTACGGATTTTTTCCTTGTATTTGCAACCTGGTGCCTGACAGTATCCAAAGAAGGGCAGGGAGGAATAAATTCTGCGCATCACGAAGCGCGTTACAGGAAACGGAGTGAACAATCATAAATATACAGAAAATAAAAGGCGTATCTGTGAATTATATAGACAAAATCCACAGGATTATTTATACTTGATATAGATGTGCAAACAGGAGGGTACCAGTATGGGGGAAAAGACAGTTGATATGACGAAAGGGAGCATCTTGCCGAAGATGATTCGGTTTGCACTGCCGGTGCTTCTTGGGATGCTGTTTCAGAGAATCTATAATTTTGTAGATGTTTATATAGTAGGAAGATATCTCGGAGATGAGGCACTTGCTGCGGTCAGTATCGCAGGTGGAGCCATGTATCTGCTGTTTTCGATTATGATGGGCCTGACGACAGGAGTAAGCGTGGTGGTTTCGCAGTATTATGGCGGCGGGGATGAGAAAAAAGTGACAGAAACCTTTGTTTCTTCTATCTACGTGGCGGTTGTATCTACGCTGATCATTACAATTGCGGGACTGATCGGGGCGCGACCGCTTCTGAGGATCTTGCAGACCTCGAATGATCTGATTGACCAGGCAACGGTATATCTGATGGTTGTATTTGCCGGAGCAGTGGGAACGATGCTGTATAACTGGATCTCGGCGGTGCTGCGTTCTTTGGGGAATTCGGTGGTGCCGCTGGTATTCCTGATTATTTCGAGTGTGCTGAATGTGATTCTGGATATCGTCTTTGTGGTCTGGATTCCGATGGGAGTAGCAGGGGCGGCATTTGCAACGGTTCTGGCACAGTTGTTGTCCGGGATCGGATGTCTGGTTTATGCATGGAAGATCCTTCCGATTCTTCAGTTTACGAAAGAGGAACTGCGCTGCGACAGGGAGCTGGTAAAACAGATGTTGATTTACGGTGTACCGACCGGTCTGCAGATGAGTATTATCTCAGTGTCCGATATGACTTTACAGGCAATGGTCAATACTTACGGAACTGCTCTGATCGTGGCCTATGGTGTCTGCATCAAAGTGGAAGGTGTGGGATGGCAGATGGCGGAAGCCATCGGAACTTCACTGGGAACCTTTACCGGACAAAATGTAGGAGCAAACCATCTGGATCGTGTGAAACAGGGAGTCAGATGTGCCTATCTGATGAATGCAGTCTGTTATGGAATATTCTGTCCGGTAATCTGGTTCTTTGCCCGTCCGATCATGGAAGCATTTACCGGCAATCCGGAATCGATCCGTTACGGTGTGGAATATATGAAGATCTTCAGCTGCTTCTTTTTTGTGGGCGGTATCCTAGTGGTTTATCATAATATCCTGCGGTCGGCAGGAGATGTAACCATCACCGTACTGATGGGAGTCAGTGAAATCATCACCCGAATCGGTTGCACCTTCCTTTTTACTGCTGTTTTTGGATACTATGGGCTGTGGTGGGTATCTCCGCTGACCTGGTGTTGCGCGATGCTGGTTGGTTGTGTCCGGTATTATTCAGGAAAATGGAAAAAGAAGGTACAGCTTCAGAGAGGAGAAAGTATACATGGGTAGAAAAAGAAAACCAAAAATGGAATACCGTTATTATGAAATTCCGGCAGGAAGTCCGGTGCTTGCTTTACTGGGGGATAAATGGGTGCAGAATTACGGAAGGGAGATTGATTATCTGCATTTTCATAATCATCTGGAAGTTGGGTTTTGCTATTATGGGGAAGGCACAGTTACTTTCAAAGAAGAAAACCTACCCTTTGACGGAAATATGTTTACGGTGGTACCGAAGAACTTTCCGCATACTACAACCTCTACGGGAGACAGTATCAGTTACTGGGAGTGGCTGTTTATTGATGCGGACAAATTCCTGAGGGAAGTTTATAAAGATAACCCCAGGATGGCACAGAAAGTGATCGATCGCGTGAATAAGAGAGCACATTTTGTGAGCGTTCAGGATAAACCGCAGATCGGAGCCCTGGTGCAGCAGATCATTGTATGTATGCGGGAAAGAAAGGAATTCTATCTGGAAGAAGTGAAAGGACTGATACTGGCTTTTCTTTTACAGGTGGCAAGGTGGAATCGGGAAGAAGCGGAAAAGGCAGAATTCGAGACGGGAAATACCAGTCTGATCACACCGGCGATTGACTATATCAGCGAATGCTGTGACCGTCCGATCAAGGTGGAGGAACTGGCTGCGATGTGCCATATCAGTGAAACGCATCTGAGAAGGGTATTTCGTGACTGTATGCAGATGTCGCCTGTTGAATATATCAATTGGGTTCGAATTCGCACAGCATGTGGGGAACTGAAGCGTACAAACGATACGGTGGGAGATATTGCTGTACGATGTGGCTTCTCCACATTATCCACGTTCAACAGGAATTTTCACAGGATTATGGGCATTTCGCCACAACAGTGGAGAAAGGATCCGGAACATTTTGAACGGAAATTGTTGAATTATGATATAAAAGCCAAAAAAGGGTGGTGAAAATCGTCAAAATACCTTAAATGGATGAAAATGCACAAAATCCTGTTAAATATGAGTACACATGCAGGAAAAGTATGGTATAATGTGTACATAATGATTCACAGAAAGTTCAAAAACTGTACACATTCACTAATGGGAAAAGCGAGTGAGAGATGCCGGTTTTTGGCAGAGTGAACAAATACATATCAGGAGGATATACATTTATGAAAAGAAAAATTGTAGCAGTTGTATTAGCTTCCACAATGGTGCTTGGTTTAGCGGCATGTGGCGGTGGAGATGCTGGAACAACAGACACAACAGGCGGAGATGACGCAGCAGCAACAAATGAAGCGGGCGGAGATGATGCCGATGTGAAAGAAGGAAGTTCTGATGATGAAAACACACTGACTGTTTGGACATGGGATCCGAACTTCAACATCTACGCAATTGAAAAAGCAGCAGAGATCTATGAAAAAGATCATCCTGGATTCAAAGTAGACGTAAGCGAGATCAAATCCGACGATATCGAAACAAGACTGACAACAGCTGTTTCTGCAGGAGATCTGAGCACACTGCCTGACATTTTCCTGATGCAGGATAACTCCTTCCAGAAATATGCTACCAACTATCCGGACATCTTCACAGACCTGACAGATTCCGGAATCGACTTCAGCCAGTTCTCACAGGCGAAAGTTGCTTACTCCACACTGGATGGTAAGAACTATGGTATCCCGTTTGATAACGGTACTGTTATCGAGTGCCTGCGTACCGATATGCTGGAAGAAGCCGGATACACAATAGACGATTTCACAGACATTACATGGTCTGATTTCATGGAAAAAGCAAAAGTTGTTAAAGAAAAAACCGGTCAGCCTATCCTGACATCTCAGGCTGGTTCACCTGACCTGGTAATGGAGATGCTGC
>NZ_JALFPR010000041.1:0-11645 GCF_022785585.1 Oliverpabstia sp.
ACCCAGGCGGCCTTAAACACACTGGTCACTTACGCAGAGCGGAATGGCCGACAGCTTGTATGTGTATCGCTTCGAACCAACGGAAGACAGATTTATACGGATACGGCTTCCCTTCTCGATTACGGATTCAATAATTTCCAGAATTATTCCATCTTCAACCGGAAAACCTGGGCAGATGCAAAGATGCTGTACCCATCGCTGTACTTCGGACAGCCCGAGACAGTTGCAAATCTCCGCCCGACCTGCACGGTAACGCTGCCGGCCGGCATGGATCTGTCCTCCGTAGAGACCACCTGCAACCCGGGAGACGGAACCCTCTGCCGCAGCTATACATACAACCAGTATCCGGTAGGCTACGAATCCATCCCGGACACTGCGATCCAGGCACTGTTACACAGTGAACCCACAAACATCTGCAAAAAGTCCGGCAGCGCTGCTGCATCTGATCTCGGAAATTCTGCAAAAGAAACAGCTTCCGGTATTTTCCAGAAAGTACTCGCATTTGTCGCTCCTGTGGGCACGGTGATTACTTCTTTTGTCACCTCTGTCTTTACAGCTGTCCCCTGGTATTACTTTGCACTGGGCGGTGTGTTGTTTCTGATCATCATTATGGAGATTGTGCTTGCGATGAAGAAAAAGAAGAAACGTAAGAAGAAAAAAACAGCCAGAAAGAAAAACGTAAAATAAAGAAACAGGCAGATATGAATTCATAAAATCATATCTGCCTGTTTCTTTGCATCGTATACCAATAATTATTTCTTATCCACTTTTCTTCTGCAATCTATTTTTCTATCGTTACCTGATTTACGCCAAGGATCTTTGAAATCATTGCATTCGGTATGTTTTCCTTTATCTATCTATCATAGAACGACAAATCTCTTTTTTCGTATTTTACACTCCGATTAAATCTCTTTCCCTTTCGTTCCGATCGCATGTACCACAAACGGGATAAACAGTGTGATCAGTGCTGCATAACCAAGGTAAGCATATCCTTTCTTGACAACTGTCATCAGACCGAACTGTGCGATTGCGAAAGCCAGGAAGGTAAAGATTGCAGTGAAGACTGCATTTCTTGCCAGATGGCCTTTTGCTTTTTTCTCTTTGCTGTCCATGCGGCGTTCCATCGCGTTAACGCAACGGGTTACAATACCGGAGATCATGTTTACGGCTGTGGAGATAGCGCCGAGGATGATCAGGATCGAGATGATCGGGGTCAGGATACCGGAACCTACGCCATTTTGCACCAGAACCAGCATCGGAACGGATGCGGTGGCCAGCTCTGCCACGTAGGCGATGGCCAGCAGACCGAAGATGGAAAGTTCCATGGCCAGGAAGTTGCAGATGAACATCCAGATGGCTGCTTTGTTGATCTGCTTTACATCGGTAACATCTTCCATATGCTGGTACATAACAGATACCGATGCCAGCTGGAAGAAGAAATACAGGACTGCGGACCACAGTGCCGGGCCGAATGCACCGGTCTCAGACGAGATCACCGGCATCTCTCCGGAAGTCATGCGCCCGATGGAGGCTGTGATATCACCCCACTGTGCGATGATATTCGGAACCAGTACCAGTACCAGACCGATGATGATCAGCACACTCAGAGTAGAAGCACATTTTCTTACTACATTGGTTCCATACAGAGCAATGAAGAAGATAAATGCTGCGATGATCAGTGTACATACCCAATATGGGATGCCAAACAGTGTCTGTAAGGTAGAACCTCCGGTTGCAAATGCTGCAGCGGATGCGGTACCGATCATGATCAGGTAACAGATCTCATACAGGTTGGACATCACGTGGCGAGTCTTACCATACATGCTGTCTGAAAAACTTCTGTAGTCGTATGTTTTGTGTTTGTATGCATAACGCATGCCATACCAGAAAAACAGTGCATATAAGCCCTGTGTGACCAGTGGCAGGATCAGACACCAGATACCGTAATTAATAAAGTACTGATAGATCTGTGCGCCGGATGCGAATCCTCCGCCAAACTGTGTGGTAAATGCCACGAACGCAAGTCCCATCGCCAGAGGCATCTTACTTTTATCGACCAGTAATGATTTTTTCTCACTCATATTTTCTTTCCCCCGATTTCCTTTATTGTCGGAATATTTCTGATTATTTATTAAACTCGATCACCTTACCCGGATTGAGGATCAGTTTATCATCAAACGCCAGCTTGATGGATTTGTACAGCTGGATCATCCGCGGTCCCACGAACTCTTCCAGGAATTCCAGACGGCCGTTTCCGATACCATGCTCTCCGGATAACTGTCCACCCAGTTCTTTGGACAGTGCGTACAGTTCTGTCAGACTGGCGTGGGTTGCTGCCTTCCACTCTTCATCACTCATCTCCGGTCCTCGAAGCATCTCGGTGTGGATGTTTCCGTCTCCACAGTGACCACAGGGCTCTACACGGATGCCATGGGCACTTGCGATCTTTTTCGCTGCCTTTACATACTCTGCGATTCTTGCTCTCGGGACAACCACATCACACTCTTCCTGTGCCACAGAATCCGCTTTCATGCCTTCCAGGATACCGCCGCGCACACTCCATACCGCTCCGGCACGTTCCGGTGTTCCGGCGATCGCACAGTCCAGAGCTCCGTTTGCCAGTGCTGCCTCTGCAGCGGCTTCCACAGCACTGTCAAGTTCCTGCTTACTCGAAGCATCGTACATTACGATCAGAACTGCCTCACCCTCTTTCACCGGAAACATTTTGTTCAGGTTCCGCTCTACAATGTCTATCAATTCTCGCTCAAGGAATTCTATCGCAGTCGGTACAAATGGCAGTTCCAGTACCTTCGGAACCATGTCCGCACACTCTTCAAGGCTCTTAAACGGCATAACCAGCGTACAGGTGCAGGTCGGTGCCGGAAGCAGTTTTAATGTCACTTCCGTCAGGATACAAAGGGTTCCCTCGGAACCGATGATCAGGTCTTTCACATCATATCCGGTCGTATTTTTCACAACATTGGATGAAAAATTCATGATCGATCCGTCCGGCATAACTGCCTCGATACAGCGGACAAAATCTCTCGTCAGTCCGTAACGGACCGCTTTCATACCGCCGGCATTTGTAATAACATTACCGCCAATGGATGCAGTCTTTTCCCCCGGATCCGGCGGGTAGAACAGTCCGCCTGCTGCGGCTGCCGCCTGAATATCAATCAACAGTGCACCCGGCTGGGCAGTGATCGTCTGATTCTTCCGGTCAATCGGGAAAATCTTGTTCATCCGCATGACAGATAACATGATACCGCCGTATTTGCAGGTAGCTCCTCCTGCCAGGCCGGTTCCCGCTCCACGGCAGACCACCGGGATATTTTCTTTATACGCATATGCCATAATGGCTGATACTTCTTCTTTGTTCACAACTTCCACGTACAGATCCGGCTGATACACGCCGTACTCCGGCATCTCATCCCGATAATATTCGCTGGCGATCTCCGCTCCCACCCATACACGGTCAGGCGCGGTGACAGAACGGATATAGTCACAATCCTGGGAAGTCATTTTCTTATAAGGGTATGCCATGACTTAGTCCTCCTTCTGTTTTTTTGCCAATGCTGTCAGTTCCGGGACAACCTGGTATAAATCATCTACGATACAGTAATCTGCCACACCGAAGATCTGTGCCTGTGGATCTGTGTTGATCGCTACGATACATTCCGATCCGTTCATACAGGAGGTGAACTGGATCGCTCCGGACACCCCGCAGGTGATGATCAGTTTCGGCCGCACGGTACGGCCGGACAGACCGATCTGATGCGCCGTATCGCCAAATCCGTTTTCCACCATCGGACGGGTAAAGGCCAGCTGACCGCCAAGGGCTTCTGCCAGTTCCCGGCACATTTCCACATCTTTTTCATTTCGTACGCCACGGCCTGCTACCACCAGCACATCCTCTTCTTCCAGGCTCTTGACTTTATCGATCACCTCAGAAGAAAGGATCTTGATTCTCGATTCTGCCATCTTTTCATTGACCGGACAGACAACCACTTCGCCGTGCGGGTTCGCTACCACTTCAGCTTTATCCATGACTTTATATCTCACCGTCGCAAACTGTGGTCTGGACTTTGTGATTCCGATCTGTGCCATGATATTGCCGCCAAATGCAGGACGTACCTGGATCATATCGGTATTTGGTTTGATATCCAGTGTGGTACAGTCTGCGGTCAGACCGGTATGGAAACGGGTCGAGAGCCGCGGTGCCAGGGAACGTCCCAGTGCGGTTGCTCCGATCAGTACAGAACTCGGTTTATTTGCCGCGATACAGTCTGCCACTGCATCTGCATAGCAGTCTGCCCGAAATCCTTCAAATCCCGGATCTTCATATACATACACATGGTCCACACCATAAGGAAGTAGCTTCTCGGCATTTTCCTTCGTTCCTTCGCCGCCTACGATCACACAGTTGACTTCGTAACCGACTTTTCCTGCCATCTTTCTGGCTTCTCCCACAAGTTCGTAGGTCACCGGATGGATCTCGCCACGCTCCTGTTCCACATAGATCAGGAAGTTTTTCCAGTCATCTTTGTTAAATGCTTTTGCTTTCTGCTCAAACTGTATGGCCTTCTCCGGACAGTTTCTCACACAGAGACCACACATACGGCAGCTTTCGCTGACTACGATTCCCGCTCCCTCTATGGTCAGCGCACCAAAAGGACATTTTTCCACGCAGATTCCGCAGAGACTACATTTGTCTGCATCAAATTTCATAAATTCCATATGTATCTGTTCCTCCTATATGATCTTCTTTCCGGTTAAGATGGAAAAAAGTTCCTCTGCTTTTTCTTTCGCACTGCCTTCCAGATAGACCTGTTTTTCTCCTTCCGGTGGTGCAAACATACGCTCTACAGAGGTAGGAGATCCTACCAGACCATATCGGCTCAGATCCTGATCCGGCATATTCTCAAAGCTCAGGATACGGATCGGACGGTCTGCGGTTGCTTTTTTTAGCAGATAGGACGGCAGACGCGGTACACAGGTATCTTTGTCGATTGTCAGAAGACACGGATACGGTATCTCGGATATCTGAGATACACTGACCAGATCCTGACGGACCTGAATGGCTTTCTCATTCACATCCACGATCTCTGCCACCCATGCAGCATGCGGAATCGTCAGATGTTCTGCGATCGCCGGTCCTACCTGTGCGGTATCGCCATCGGTTGTCTGTCTTCCGCAGATGATCAGGTCCGCGCCGCCGATCACCTGGATCCCCTGTGCCAGCGCATAAGAGGTGGCAAGCACATCGGCTCCTGCAAATTTTCTGTCAGAGAGTATCACCGCATCGTCAGCACCCATCGTATAAGCATCGCGCATCATTTCCTCTGCCTGCGGCGGTCCCATCGTCAGTACCGTTACGGTTCCTCCCACTTTTTCACGGATCTGAAGGGCTGTCTCCAGCGCGAACAGATCGTAAGGATTGGTCCTGGTCTCCCCGGACATTCTCTTCATGGCACCGGTTTCCGGATCAATATCTACTTTGGAACTGGCCGGTACCTGTTTCATACATACTACGATTTTCATACTTTCTACTTCTTTCTTTACTTTCTCGCTTCAACGCTTTAAACGGTTGTATTATTATAACATCATACAGTTAAATTGTCGAGGTTTTTATGGCAATTTCACAGATGGATTCTTTTCTACTCTCACCACTCAGAAACATACACCACAAGATGCACAATGACAGGGCAGGCATTATTTATTCTTCACTAAATGAAATTTAAATAAAAAATTCCCGGACAGATGTTCCTCTTCAGGTTTGTCCGAGAATTTTTTAATATTATTTAAAGTAAATAATTTCCGCGATCGTACAGTTCATAAACGGTATAGCGAAAGTATAGAGTTTCATGTAGAGTACCGCTCTGTCCATCAGCGGATGTTTTATTTTTCCTGGAAGAATTCAATTTCTTCTCCCACCGGTCCATTGCAGAAAGCCACACGAACCGGAAATTCCGGTTGGGACGGAATCACGATGTCTTTTGGCTCTACGGTGATCGGATATCCTGCCTCACGGACTGCCTTCACGCATCCGTCCACATCATCCGTCTTCAATGCAAAATGCCGGATGCTTCCCTGGGGCAGCTGTCCCTCGGCATCGGTAAATACTTCCACAAGTCCTGCGCCTGTATCAAACATGAAACCTGCCAGTTCCGGTTCTCCCCAGGAACGGATCACAGGCATACCCAGCACTCCCTGATAAAATTCTTTTACTTTTTCGATCTCCGGTTTTTCGCATCGGATACATACATGATGAATTCCCTGTACCAACATATTATTTTTCTCCTTTCTTACGGGCCCGTCTTTTTCTTTTGATTTCTTCTTTTTTGGTCCGTATCTCAATGGCTTCCTCTTCCGTGGTATATTTCATGGTCTTTACCGCAAATACTCTGCCCTGCTCCGTCTTCTTCATCCGGATCTTGCCCTTCATCCAGCCATGTACCGGACAGTACGCCAGGCAGTAATAATTCTTCTGCCCCGCCGCAAACCACCGGATCTTTTTGCGGATATTTTTTCTGCACAGATGACAGCGGCTGCTGGTGATCTCCTTATCCGCCATGGCTTCTTCTTTGGAGTCAAATTCCCGGGAAATAAATTTTTCATACCCCGGATAAAAGACTTTGATCTCTTCTTCCTTTCGTTTCGGATTCTGATAGCAGTCAATAGAATAAAACGTGTCCACAATCTCGCTTCGGAGCCGCATCAAAACCTTTGCCGTATACCAGGAATCCGCCAGTGCCCGGTGAAATTCCTGCTGTTTTTCTATCTCCAGTACATCCACGGCATATTCCAGAGACCTTCTGCTGTCTCCGTCCTCCCGGTCGATACTGAACAATTTTTGCACATCCAGATAACGGATCGGTCCTTTTAAAAGCTGCAGGATGCCGTAGTATTTCATGTTTCGCTGCAGTTCCAGCAGATCGGAATTGCCCCAGCTGCAAAAAAGGGCATCCTCACCGCACCATTTCAAGAATTCTTTGACAGCACGGTAAAAAGGAATCCCTTCCCGTTCCAACAGTTTCATATCCATCTGGATGATCTCTCTGGTACGGTGATGAAGTTTCTTATACACCCGCGGCTGTATCAGTACCTGATACTGGTCTATGATCTGTCGCTCACTGTTCAGTTTTACTGCTCCGATCTCAATAATCTCAAAGGGAATTCTTTCATTTTCCTGGCCTTTTCCGTAAGGACACTGATTCCACTCCAGATCAAAGACAATATAATTCATAAGTGTCGTTCCTTCCTTTTTCCTCTATCTGCAAGTATAATGTATTCTTTCTGTATGGTCAACCTGTTGTTACAGGATGTTGCGGTCACTCCATTCACAGCAGCTACAGAATTTCTCTGACCCTGCACACAGTATTTTCATTTGATTTTTCTCCTTTTTTGCCATACTGAGTTCAGAAAAATATATGTTATCCATAACCTGAGGTGTATGTTTTATGCGATTACTGATAGCAGAAGATGAAAAATCCCTGTCCCGGGCTCTGGCTGCCATTCTGACCCGGAATAATTATTCTGTGGATACGGTCTATGACGGAGAAGCCGCCCTTGAATATCTGGAAGCCACCAATTACGACGGGCTGATCCTCGATGTGATGATGCCGAAGATGGACGGCATCACCGTCTTAAAGACTCTTCGTGCCCGGGGTAACACAACCCCTGTGCTGATCCTGTCCGCAAGACCGGAGATTGATGATAAAGTCCTGGGGCTTGACAGCGGCGCCAACGACTATCTGACCAAACCGTTCGATGCAAAAGAACTCCTCGCCCGGATCCGCGCCATCACCCGGATCCAGAACATCGGTACCAGTTCCCAGATCACCTATGGCAATATCACCCTGGACTGCGCGACTTACGAGCTGTCCTCGGCTTCCGGTTCCTTTAAGCTGGCAAACCGCGAATTTCAGATGATGGAACTGTTAATTTCCAATCCCACTCACCTGATCCCGACGCAACGGTTCCTGGAAAAAATCTGGGGATATGACAGTGATGTGGAGATCCATGTGGTGTGGGTGTATATTTCTTATCTTCGCAAAAAACTGGATGCCCTCGGTGCTACGATCCAGATCAAAGCTGTCCGTAACGCCGGGTACTTTCTGGAGGAAAAAGCATGATTCGAAAATTACGGAAAAAACTGATCGCGGTGTCTATGGTATCGCTCTGTATTGTTCTTTTTTGTATCTTTGGATTTGTCGGGCTCCTGAACTATCGTAAAATGGTCTCAGATGCCGATCATACGTTGTCTATTCTGGCGGATAACGATGGGACGTTTCCGGAACCGAAAAATGACGAACCAGATCACGCAGGTAAATTGCCTGACGCAAAGGATCCCTCTCAACCGGATCCATCCAGCCAGGATGCCGGTTCTGCTTCTTCGGCATCCGATTCGTCGGCGAACTCCGATCCGTCCGCAGATACAGACCCCGGCAATCTCAAAAACAGTGGGAAGAGTGGAAAACCGTCCGACCTCCCGGAGTCAAAACAACCCTCCGGGAACCCGAAAGACTCCCCGGAGCTTCCCTTCGAATCCCGATATTTCTCTGTCCTGCTCGACAGCAACGATGCTTCTGTCCTGTCCACCGATACCGGCATGATCGCCGCCGTTGATGAAGATACGGCTGCTGCATATGCAACCTCTATTTTTAAGAGCGAAAAAACAAAAGGATTTCTCCACAGCTACCGATATACCACCGTCACCTCAGACAGCGGTACCCGTGTGATCTTTCTGGACTGTCAGCGAACGCTTTCGTCCTTCCACACACTGGTCTTTACCAGTGTAAGTGTATGTCTGATCGGTATGCTTCTGGTTTTGCTTTTGATGTTTCTGCTGTCCGGTTACATCATCAAACCGTTTATCGAAAATCACAAAAAACAGAAACAGTTTATCACCGATGCCGGACATGAGTTGAAAACCCCGCTGACCATCATCAATGCAGATGCGGAGATTTTAGAGATGGATTATGGACAGAATGAATGGCTGGCAGATATTCAGGAGCAGACAAAACACCTGACTTCCCTGACCAATAACCTGATTACACTCTCCCGGATGGAAGAGGAACGCACCCGGCTGCAAATGATCGATTTCCCATTCTCGGATATGGTAGAAGAAACGATACAGTCTTTTCAGTCACTTGCCCGCACACAGAACAAGACTTTTGAAACTTCGATCCAGCCGATGATCTCCCTGTACGGAGACGAAAAATCACTCACACGGCTGGTATCGATCCTGTTAGATAACGCGATGAAATACTCCACTCCGGAAGGCGAGATTTCCCTTCGTCTTGAAAAAGCAGGAAACAACGTGAAACTTTCTGTATACAACACCGCCGACTCCATCGACCGTGAACAGCTGCCACACCTGTTCGACCGTTTTTACCGGACAGATAAGTCAAGAAGTTCCCGGACCGGTGGCTACGGTCTCGGACTCTCCATTGCCGCTGCCGTGGTCAATACCCATAAAGGAAAAATCACAGCAACCACGCAGGATGAACACTCTCTGCTGATCACTGTGACGCTTCCGTTGAAGACGCAAGAACGCAAGTAAATGCAATAATACCAGTTGTCGTGCCAGATTTTTAATTCTCTTATCTGACAGGCAACTGGTATTTTATGATTTTTCGTAACTATTCAGTAGCCACTGTCCCGCGAGGTGTTTTGACATGAATATGTCAAAATCCCGAGACATACAAGCCAAAATGCCATCACCAAAGGTGATTTACGCGAGCAACGAGTCAAAGTCCGTGCTTGCACGAAACCTTGAGGAGTGCCGCGATAACGATAAAAACTCGCAAAGCGTGTTTTTATCGTTTAAATGCATTTTGGCTCGTAACTGTGAAGGTACTGAACAGTTACGATTTTTCAGACACGCTCTAGTTCCTCTAAGAACCGTTCCCCATATTTCTCATACTTCGCCTCACCCACGCCGGACACCTCCAGCATGGAAGCCCGGTCGGTGGGTTTTTTCACGCACATATCAATCAACGTTTTATCACTGAATACGATATACGGCGGCACTTTCTGTTCTCCGGCGATCGTAAGGCGAAGCTGACGCAGCCGCTCAAATAACTGCCAGGAGGCAGCATCCAGATCTTCCGTAAGCCCGGCGCGTTTCCGGATCTTTTTCCCGCTGCCATCCGTTTTCGTCTTTTTCTCCTTTGGTTTTGAGAATTTCATCACGATCTTCTCATCCTCCTCCAGAAAATCCTCGCCCTTTTCTTCCAGATGAATCAGCGCATATTTGTCCGGTGTCGCCCACAGATACCCCTGTGCCAGAAGTTCCCCGATGATCTCCTTCAGGCGCGGCTCGGTAATCTGTTTCTGTTTTCCATAACTTTCCACAGCTTCCAGCCCATACGATTTTACTTTCGCATTCTGACTTCCCCGGAGAACCGCGGCGATCGTTCCTGCACCGTAATTTCTCGGCAGTTCCGTGATACATTCCATAATATCCCGGCAAATCTCCGTCACATCCTCCTCCACATACTCATGGAGGCAGTTCGAACAGTTTTCGCACCGCCTCGGACCTTTCTCACCGAAATATTTCAGGATAAAACCACGCAGACAGTCCTTTGTCGTGCTGTAAAACGTCATCATCCGCAGACGCTGTGCATCCCGCTCCCGGACTGCTTCCGCCTCTTCCCTGTCCATATCCTCCCGCAGATCCTTTTCCTCTAACAAAAACTGATTGATCCGGACATCCTGTGGGGAATACAGCAGGATACATTCTGCCCGCTCCCCGTCACGCCCGGCTCGTCCCGCTTCCTGATAGTAATTTTCCATGCTCTGCGGCATATTATAATGTACCACATACCGGACATTTGACTTATCGATCCCCATACCAAATGCATTCGTCGCCACCATCACCGGCTTTTCATCAAAAATAAAAAGATCCTGATTGCGCTTTCTCTCTTCCGCAGAAAGCCCCGCATGATATCTGGTCGCCGGTATATCTTCCATCTGTAACATCGTGCATACCTCTTCCACGTTCTTTCTGGTCGCACAGTAAACAATCCCGCTCTCCATCCGGTGTTCCTTCACATAATCCAGCAACTCCGCCTTCTTATTCCCTGTCCGCACCTCAAAATAAAGATTCGCCCGGTCAAACCCCGTCACCAGCACCTTCGGACTCCGAAGCCCCAACACACACAAAATATCGTCCCGCACCTGCTCCGTTGCCGTCGCCGTAAACGCACTCATCACCGGCCGCACCGCCAGCTGATTCACAAACTCCACAATATTCAGATAACTCGGCCGGAAATCCTGTCCCCACTGGGAAATACAGTGTGCCTCATCCACCGTCACCATACTGATCTGCACCCTCTGTGCAAAATCAAGAAACAGCGGCGTCAACAACCGTTCCGGTGCCACATAAATAATCTTATACCGCCCCTGCACCGCATATTCCATCGCCTTATAAATCTGACCTTCCGTAAGCGAACTGTTAATATACGCCGCATGAATCCCGGCCTCATTCAACGCCCGCACCTGATCCTTCATCAAGGAAATCAACGGAGAAATCACAACCGTAATCCCCGGCAAAAGCAACGCCGGAACCTGATAACAAATCGACTTCCCCGCCCCCGTAGGCATAATCCCCAGAACATCCCTCCCGGATAAGATCGCCC
>NZ_JALFPR010000144.1:0-6233 GCF_022785585.1 Oliverpabstia sp.
AGCTGCGTCAGGCACTCCTGCAAAGCCAGAGGAAGACCGATGGTAAAGAACTTTCCACCCGGATCGTTCAGACGGAAATCAGACCTGCAGATCTTAAATGGCAGTTTCTTCTTGAGCAGAAGAATAACCGCACACACCACACTGACAACCTGTGAAAAAACAGTGGCGAGGGCTGCTCCGGCAGCATACAGATGGAGTCCGGCAACGAGGATCAGATCACCGACGATATTGACGATACAGGCAACGGAACAAACAGCAGCGATAATTATATAGAGACAGTAAAAAATATTAAGAGATTATGCAGGAAAAACAGAAAACAGATTCGATATTGCTAACATTGCAGTTTCCGGTAAAATCAGGTAGTATAGAACACAGGAATATAAATCATATATGGGGTAAACATGGATGAAGAAAAGAGAAAAACGAGTAGCCTATATCCTTCGGGCAGGGATGACGGTACTCACGATAATACTGATTATTTTGTTTTTCGGTATCATGTCGCTGGTCAGTGACCTCCAGGGAACGGCAAGGGTCGTAAACTACGCCGGACTGGTTCGCGGAGAAACCCAGCGGGTGATCAAACTGGAAGTGTCAAAGGAGCCGGATGACGAGATGATAGCGACTGTGGAAGCGATCATCAACGGACTTCGTTTCGGAAGTGACGAACTGGATCTGGTACGGCTGGAGGATACAGAATTCCAGGGAAAAATCGATGAACTTGCAGCTTACTTTACGGAATTAAAAGAAGAAATCTCGAAAGTACGGCAAAAAGGCTATGAACAGACAGCAATAATCGGCATGAGCGAGAATTTTTTCCGGATGTGTGATGAGGTAACCGGGATTGCGGAACGATATTCACAAAAAAGAGCGACTGCATTGAATCATCTTGAAAAGATTGTAGTTGCAGATATTGTCTGCCTGGTACTTCTGATCGGTGTGGAACTGCTTCGGGCACTCCGCTGTGCGGCACAAAACAGGATCCTGCGAAAGAAAATCTATCTGGATGAATCCACAGGGCTGCCGAACAAAAACAAATGCGAAGAGATCCTGAGCGATCCCACCCCTCTCGGGGAAGAAGAGAGTACAGCCGTCTGTGTGTTTGATCTGAATAACCTGCGAATCATCAACAACAATCTGGGACATGACAAGGGAGACGAATATATCCGTTCCTTTGCCGAACAGCTTCGCCTCGCGGTAGATCCGGAAAACTTTGTCGGCAGGGACGGAGGAGACGAATTCATCGCGATTTTTCAAAAGACTGACCACTCGAAGATGCGGGAAACCTTAAAAAAGATCCGCACACAGATGGAAAACTACTCCGCAAAACACCCGGAGATGCCAATCAGCTATGCGGCAGGGTACGCAATCTCCCTGGACTTTGCCGGTTCCACCCTCCGGGAACTGTTTCGGCTGGCGGATAAAAACATGTACGTGGACAAAAACAGGGCAAAGATCGAAGAAGCGGCACAAAAACAGCAGAAAGCCTACGAACTGCTGGAATGGATCAAAAAAGAAAAATACCATTTTTCGGACTGTCTGTACTGTGATGCCCTGATGGATCAGTATGAGATCCTGCGGTCAAGCACCGGATACTTTCTTGCGGAAGACGGTAATTATTCCGGGGCGGTGGAACAGATCGTGGAAGAACTGGCAACCGACCGGGTGAGAAAAGAATTCTGGGAGACCTTACAGCTTACCTCCCTGGAACAGCAGCTGACAAAGGACAATCCCCAGCTGGAGATTCCCTATCGCTACAAAAGAGAGAATGTGGTTCACCGGGGAAGAGTGATCCTGAGATTCCTGGATGCCACAGAAGATGGCAGACTACACCATTTTATCCTGGGACAGGAGAACTTCCGGGACAGCAGGCAGCACAAGACGGATGAAAAACAGGAACTGATCCGCTATTACGAGCAGATGAAACAGTCGATTCTGGAAAACAGCAATTATGTAGACGCATTAATGGAAACAGCGGAAGCGGTATATACCGTAGACCTGACCAATGACTGCCTGGAAAATGCATTCTACCATGTGAAACGTGAAAGCATTATTATCGACCGGGAGATGCCATGCTCCTACGATGCCTACTGCAGAGAACGGAGTCAAAAGGTGACAGACGATACGCTGGAAAGCTACCGGATCATGGATTCCTCGGAAAAACTGCTGAAACGCTTCCGGGAAGGGGATAAACAGATCACCGTAGAGTACCGGGAAGAAAAACAGGATGGCAGGATGATCTGGCTTCAGAAGACGATCCTGATGTCCCGGGAACTGCTGTACGACCGGGAGACCGGAAAAGAACACAGTGCTGTACATGGAATTATTCTGTTTAAGAACACTTCGGAATTCCATAAAAAAGAAGAAGAGGAAAAAGAACGGCTGCAAAAAGCGGTGCAGGAGGCCGATGCAGAAAGCAAAGCCAAGACAGACTTCATGAACCGCATGAGCCATGATATCCGTACACCGCTCAACGGCATCATGGGGATGCTGGAGATCCTTCGGAAAAATGAACACAACCCGGAGAAGATGGAAGAATGTATGAATAAGATACAGGTGTCTGCCGATCATCTGCTGGCGCTTGTCAACGATGTACTGGATATGAACAAACTGGAAACCAATCAGATCCAGGAAGAGAATGAACCGTTTGACCTTGAAGTGCTGATGCGGGAAGTGGCGGTACTGATGAATCCACTTCTGGAACAGAACCGGATCACACACCGGGTATACCGGAAAAATATACACCACACAGCACTGAAAGGAAGCCCGTTACAGCTGCGCCAGATCATGCTGAACCTGTTCAGCAATGCGGTCAAATACAACAAACCGCAGGGATCCGTGGATACATACGCGGAAGAAGTATCCTGTGACGGAAAAACAGCCTGGTACGAATTCAGAATCGCAGATACCGGTATCGGCATGAGCGGGGACTTTGTAAAGAATCAGCTGTTTGAGCCGTTCACCCAGGAACAATACGGAGCCAGAACACGCTATCAGGGAACCGGACTCGGAATGTCGATCGTCAAAGGACTGGTGGAAAAGATGGGCGGAACCATTCAGGTGGAGAGCGTCCGTGGAGAAGGAACCACATTTACCTTCCGTCTGCCGTTCACCGTCAACGAGACAGCCGCTTCAGAAACAAACACAGCGGGAGAAGATATATCGGATCTCCTCCGCGACCGAAGCATCCTTCTGGTAGAGGATAATGAGATCAATATGGAGATTGCACAGTTCTATCTGGAAGAAGCAGGGGCAAAAGTAGAAAAAGCATGGAACGGACAGGAGGCAGTAGCTCTCTTTTTCCAAAAACCTGCCGGCAGTTTCGATGCGATCCTGATGGATGTGATGATGCCTGTGATGGACGGCATGGAAGCCACACAGCGTATCCGTGACCTGAAACGGGAAGATGCGGCATCGATTCCGATCATTGCGATGAGTGCACAGACGACAGCAGACATCCGGGAAACCTGCCGGAAAGCAGGAATGGATGACTATATCGCAAAACCGATCCGCGAGGAAGAACTGGCGAAAGTGATCAGAAAATCGTGGAAAGCAAAAAAAGTGTAATGCTTTGCGTTGACAAAGAAGAGATAACTGACTAAAATAAAATCAGCGAGAAGTTGCTTCCGGGAGATACCATACCGGAGGCGATTTACTTTTCTATGATAAAAACGAGGAGTAGATGGGGGGAGGGAACCATATGGATAATCAGTTACCGGAACTCAAAGTGAATATGTTGGGAAGGTTCTCCATAACCTATGGAGAACAGCCGATAACCTTCAAGAGAAACTCGGCAACCAAAGCAGTAAAACTACTGCAGATTCTGTTACATTCCAGTCTGGTGGAGGACCGCGGAAGCACAGGAATCCCCAGAGCACAGCTGCTTGATGATCTCTTTGGAAGAGAAGAACTGGCCAATGTGGGCAATAACCTGCGTGTGACGGTATTCCGTCTGCGCAAGATGCTGATCGAGGCGGGACTGCCGGAATATGAGTATATCGTAAAAGAAAAAGGTGTCTTTTACTGGCGCAGCCCGATGAAAGTGGATCTGGATGTGGCACACTTTATGGAACTTGTCAGAGAAGGAGAAGAAGAAGTAGACGAAACCAGGAAGATGAATCTGTGGGAGAAGGCCTGCAGGCTGTACAAAGGAGAACTTCTTCCGATGCAGTCCGGAGAAGACTGGGTCATCATGAACAGTGTCCGTTACAAAGACAAATATTCCAAGATACTCCGCCGGCTGTGTGCCTACAGAAAAGAACAGCACGAATACGACACCATTCTGGAACTGACAGACAATGCCATCGAGATCTATCCGTTCGACGAATGGCAGTCCTTAAAAATTGATGCCCTGATGGGTATGAACCGCTACAAAGAAGCATATCAGCTGTACGATGCGACTTCAAAAATGTTCTTTGAAGAACTGGGAATCACACCATCCGAGCGCATGATGAACCAGTTCCAGGAGATGAGCGAACGGATGGGAAGAAAATACCATGCGGCAGGAGAGATCAAGGAAGACCTGAAAGAACCGGAGTACGAAGACGGTGCCTTCTACTGCAGCCTGCCAAGCTTCCGGGATAACTACCGGCTGGTGCGTCGGCTGATCGAGCGAAACGGACAGTCCGCATTCCTTATGGTATGCTCCCTGACAGACGGCAACGGCCATCCGATGGAAAACCGGGAAAAGCTGGATGTGATGTCCATGGAACTGCACCGGGCAGTAAAAAACAGTCTGCGCCGCGGAGATTCCTTTTCCAAATACAGCCCGTCTCAGTTCCTGATCCTTCTGGTCGGAACCAGCCAGGAAAACTGTGACATTATCTTCCGGCGCATCGCCGGACGGTTCACACAAAAACATGGATCCTGGAACAAATATCTGGAGTATTACGTATCGTCCATCGCAGACGTGGAGAATCCAAATGCAAGATTAAGCTTTCAGAAAAATGAATTTCGCTGGAAATAGGCAACAGGAACAGGAGTGTGAAACATGAGTCAATTTTGGAATGGAGAAGTACTGGCAGCACCGAACCTGATCACGGTGTGTGTGGACGAAAGTCAGGCCAGCGAGATATCCGGCCGACTATATCACGGTTATTCCCAGGAGCCACAGTCCTTTGAAAATGTCGTGCAGCTGATCCGTTACATGGCAGACTTTTACGACAGCATTCGTTTTCCGGAATCCTCCGTGGTCCTTCGGGAGTTCACTTCGGAAAAGCGTGCGATGGAGGAACTACATGAAAAAAGTATGGAATATCAGCAGCTGATGGAACAAAACGGCATCTGTGCCACCTTCCACATCTTTGTCAAATACCGCCAGAACGCCACCTGGCAGGGCATCCTTGCATGGAAAGAAGGACATCAGGAGATGGAATTCTGCAGTGTCCTGGAACTGATCATCGAGATGGATGCCATACTGGGAAGAAAATAAAAGTACAGAAAAAAGCAGGAACTCTTAGGAAAGATAAGGATTCCTGCTTTTTACTTTACAGGCGGAAAACATCAAAAAGTATTACATTTCACATCCGGGTAATTCGATCACAGATCGGAACAAAATGAAAGAGTAATAAAAAACGAGTTTCTTCTATATATAATAGGATCCACCGGACCGATCTCAAAAACCCTGTCATAAACCATAAAACCCCACATACAATATAAGTAATGAGGCAAAAACCCGTCAGAGAAACGGATGAATCCATGAAGATACAGCAGATTCCACATATAGCAACCACAGGCGGACATAATTACGCCGGCAGGGAACAGGATCCGCACCGATATCACAAAACGTTACAGAATCCAACAAAAATAAAAAAAACACTAAATATATAATGACTGTAATACTTTTAGTAATGGTGCGTTTATTATAATACAAATATAAAAACAGAGTACAGAAGGAGGTGGAACAGCTGTGAGCGATTCTACGAAAAAGACGGAGACCTTTATCTTAAATATTTACAACAGGCAGAATGCCACCTGGCAGGGTTCGGTGACCTGGGTGGAAAAAAAAGAAAAGCAGCAGTTCCGCAGCGCTTTAGAATTATTAAAACTGATAGAGAGTGCTTTGGATGAAGAGGAGGGAGAAAACCATGAAAAGTAGAAATAAAAAAAGACTTCTGGCATTGGTGCTTTGCATGGTCGTTGCCATAAGCAACAGCAGCTTCATATTCGCATCCGAGACCGGACAGACCGAATACCCACAGGAAGCGGAAGTACAGACTCAGGACGAAGCCGTTGCC
>NZ_JALFPR010000132.1:0-3252 GCF_022785585.1 Oliverpabstia sp.
GTCGTAGATTTTCTGGATTTCCTTTTTTATAGCCTCTTTACGCTGCTTTGAAGGAGAAACTTTTCGATTCAGAAAAGCTCGATATCCAGAGCGAGATACGCCTAAAAATTTCAGCATTCCGGAAGTAGAGACGCGGCGTCCGTAAGCGATGAATAACCACCCCGGCTATTCATCCTCCTGATTTTGTGCGATACTTTGATCAGGAACTGTTTAGGCACTCCTGATAAAGTTGGAGCAGTTTACTTCTGTTTTACAGGTCACAAGTCCTGATTCAGATCCAATAAGTACAGGAGGAGTGACCTATTCATGTCAAATGTAAAACAGAAACGACATCCCAGACGGCCGGACCAGGAATGGCTGGATCTGATCCAGGAATGCCGTTCCAGTGGGATGACGGACAAAGCCTGGTGTGAAATGAACCATATCCAGCCCAGCAAGTTTTATTATCACATCAGAAGACTGCGTAAAAAATCATGTGATATTCCTGCGAATTCCAAATCAGCCTCTTTGGAGCATCACGAGATTGTAAAACTGCAATTCGATGATCCGGCTGTCCCTGTCCATGATCGATCCGTACAAAATCCTTCGAACCCGTCTCCGGACAGCAGCCCTGCAATACGGCTGAACTTTCGGGGATGCTGTATCGAAATACTCAATTCTGCAGCGAACGAGACCATCGTGAATACCCTGGCAGCGCTGCAGTCACTGTGTTAGGTGACCTGTCCGGTGTAAAAAATTTTTACGTGGTGACCGGACATACTGATATGCGCAAGAGTTTTGATTCGTTGATGGCGCTTATACGTGACACCTACCAGCTGGATCCCTATTCCAAATCCGCTTTCCTGTTCTGCGGCCGCGACAGGAGAAAACTGAAATGCCTGTATCATGACCGGGATGGCTGGGTGCTGCTTCATAAGCGGCTGGATGGGACAGGCAGGTTCCAATGGCCACGGTCGCCTTCCGAAGCAAAACTTCTGACAAGACAGCAGTTAAGATGGCTCCTGGAAGGCCTTTCCATCGACCAGCCCAAAGCGATCGGAGTCACTGACAACAGAAAAAAGGATTTTTGATTTTGTGTAAAACAGAGAAATTTAAAAATCTTTTTTCTGCCAGTTTTTTCTTCTGCTGAAAGTTATCAACATCTGTTTCTACAGGGAAAAGAGTTATGAAGATAAGTCTTTTCCCCGTATGCACAGTTGTGGATAATCGGTCTGAAACCGGAAAAAAACAGTGTTTTCCTGACCCGTTTCAGGTATTGATGTATCAGAAAACAGTTCGTCATTTTTACCATAGCCTGTATATCGCCGGTTTGCTCTTTTCCATGTCTGAACCTATAATGGAGATATCAAAGGAGGAGCAGTACCATGCCGATAAACACTGATGATTACATCCAGATGCTGAAACAGAATAATGAACAGCAGGCGGAACAGCTTAAGTTACAGGCGGAAATGATCGAGGATTTTAAGGATACGATCAAAAACCTGAACGCCACGATTGCAAACCTGCAGGAAACCATTGAAAGTCTCAGACAGCAGATCTACGGTACATCAAGCGAGACAACCGTCTCCGGGAGAGACTCCTCTAAAAGTGCTATGCAGGATGGCACCGATGCAGAAACAGTTGTCCTCGAAACCGGAAAAGAAACGACAGTCAAAGAACATATCTGCAGGCCCCGCAAGAAAAGCCTGAGGAAAGATCTGTATGATTCGCTTCCCATACGTGAAGTTCGCTGTGATGCACCGGAACAGGACCGTTCCTGTCCGGACTGCGGCGCATCGATGGAGCATCTGGGATATAAATTTGTCCGGGAAGAACTGCGTATCATACCTGCTCGGATCGAACGTGTCCGGATCATGCAGGAGACCATGGTCTGTCCTGCGTGCCGGGAAGAGCTGGATACCACGATCACCTCTTCAAAAGTGCCTGCCGCCCTTCTGCGTCACAGCCCGGCCTCAGCATCCATGGTTGCCTGTATCATGTATCAGAAATCCGGTCTGGAGCTTCCGTTCTACCGTCAGGAACAGGACTGGCTTCAAAAAGGCGCCCCTGTACCGCGTGAAACCCAGGCCAACTGGTATAATACCTGCGCCCTGAAATACCTCTATCCGGTCTACGAACGCCTGCACCAGCTGCTTCTGGAACGGGAAGTGATTCATGTGGATGAAGTTCCATGCCAGGTACTGAAGGAACCGGGAAAACGGGCACAAAGCCGTTCGTACATGTGGATCTATCTGAGCGGAACAGATGGTCTCCCTCCGATCGTTCTGTATGATTACAGACCGGGGAGAGGTGCCGAGCATCCGACCGGATTCAAAGGGATGGTCCATTGTGACGGTTATTCCGCATATGGAAAGCTTTCCGATGTGATCCTCGTATGCTGTCTTGCCCATGTGCGGAGAAAGTTCTTTGATGCAATCCCGGCATCAAGACGAAAAGCATTCCGGCTGCTGGATATCAACTCAGAAGAGGAGATCAGCCAGTCGGATATCACGCTGGACGATTCCCTGATCCCTGCGGAAAAAGGCGTGGTTTACTGCAACAGGATCTTTTATAAAGAAAGGCTTTATAAAAACATGGATCCTGAAAGCAGAAAACAGGAACGGCTCAAAACCGAGAGTATCCTCTGGGAAGAGTTCTGGACGTGGCTCGGAACACTGAATCCGGCAGGCGGAAGCAAGCTGGAGAAAGCGGTGAACTATGCCCAAAATCACAAGGAAACCCTGATGAATTATCTGCTTGATGGAAGATGCGAGGTATCGAACAACGCGGCTGAAAGAAAAGCAAAAGCCTATGTCATGGGGAGAAAGAACTTTCTGTTTCATGGAACCGTTGACGGTGCTAACGCAAGTGCCATCGTTTTGAGTCTTATCGAAACAGCAAAGGCAAACCATTTAAACATCTATCAGTATCTCTACACACTGCTGCTTTATATGCCGGACTATAAAGAGGAGCCCGCAGGCATTGAACAGCTGCTGCCGTGGAGTGAATTCGTGAAGGAGCACTGCACAGGTCCTGCCGATGTTGAAAGCAATACGATAGAACACAGGATCGAACTTCCTGTATAATCATGATTTGTAGGCGATGAAAACGGGTATGTTATTCATCGCTTACGAAGAAAGTAATGAGAAAGAAAAATTATCAGAATCCAAGATTGGATAAATAATCATAAGTAGGAGAAGAAAAAGTATGTTAAGTCAAGAGTATACAATGTTTATAATTGCGATTATAGTAATAGTTTGGGGAGCTGTTGCT
>NZ_JALFPR010000167.1:0-3011 GCF_022785585.1 Oliverpabstia sp.
ATATTTACCATATAAAACAGCTGCTCCGCTGTCAGATCATACCTCCAGAACAGATGGCAGAGTACATGCCGGGTGCCATACAGTGTTGTTCCCTGATCCGGGTCGAACAAAAAGATGAACAAATTATTCAACAGTAGAAAAACAAGCATGAAAATCATCATAAAACGGACTTCTTTGAAGCGGATCCTGCTGAGTTTGAACGCTGAGATACTCATCGCCAAAAGTCCAAGAAGCACCCAGGTGTTGTAGGTGATCATGCTGGCGAAGGTAAATAACAGGAAAAATGCCAGCTTGGTAGTTCCGGTGAGTCTGTGAACTACACTTTCCCTTGGCAGATAATTTAATACCGTATTAGCGGCCATGGCTGCGCACCTCCCGATCTTCTTCGATAAAACATTCCACAAAGGCTTCCGGCGGCGTGATACCTGCACGGTTGGCCAGAGTGAATAAACTGGTTTCCTTCAGAGCCGCCCTCTTAACCAGCTCCCGATTACATAAAACTGCCGCCGCACTGTCATCAGCGATCAGCCGCCCGTCCGCAAAGACAAGTGCCCGCGGTGTATATTCCAGCATCAGATGCATATCATGGGTGATCATCACAACGGTGACACCCTCTTCATTTAATTTTCGCAAAAATTCCATAATTTCTGTATAATGATGAAAATCCTGCCCCGCCGTCGGCTCATCCAGAATGATCAATTCCGGATTCTGTACCAGAACACTGGCGATGGTCACACGTTTTTTCTGTCCGAAACTCAGTGCTGAGATCGGCCAGTTTCGGAACGGATACAGGCCACAGATCTTCAGTGTCTCTTCCACCCGCTCCCTGACCTTCGCCTCATCCAGTCCTGTATTGCGAAGGCTCAATGCTACCTCGTCAAAAATCATGGTCTTGGAGATCATCTGATTTGGATTCTGCATCACGTAGCCGATATGTTTTGCTCTGTGACGGATATTTTCTGTCAGCAGATCCTTCCCTGCAAAGCGAATCTCTCCCTGATCCGGATCCTCGAAGCCACAGACCAGTTTGGAAAATGTCGATTTTCCGGCTCCGTTCTTTCCTACGATGCTGACCATCTCTCCTTTTCGGATCGTCAGGCTTACATCCTGAAGCGTCCGCTGTCCTTTTGTATAGCCAAAACTCAGGTTTTTCACTTCCAAAAGAGGCTCTCTCTCCGACTCCTTCTTTCCTGCCATACGCGACTGGAACCACTGCTTTAACTGTTTTACATCGTCTTCCGGCAGTGCAACCCTGTCTGCATGGGATGGTTTTTTCTCCGGTGTCAGCGTGATTCCGGCATAGCGCATCGCAGTCAGATACAGTGGCTCCCGGATCCCATTTTCAGCAAGAAGCTCCGTTGCCAGAAGTTCATCCGGATGCAGATCTGCCAGGATCCTTCCTTCACTGACCAGGATGATCCGATCCACATCTCTCCATAATACATCTTCCAGACGATGTTCGATGATCACTACCGTAGTGTCGGTCTCTTTCTGGATCTCATCGATCAGCTCGATCGTCTGTTTTCCGGTTGCCGGATCCAGATTGGCAAGGGGTTCATCAAATAACAGGATCTTCACCTGGTCCACCATAACACCGGCGAGACTGACCCGTTGTTTTTGTCCGCCGGAAAGTTCATGGGGTGCATAGTCAAGATGGTTATTGATTTTTACCAGTTCTGCTACTTTTCGCGTGATCTGATGCATCTCATCCTGGGGCGTACAACTGTTCTCCAGGGAAAATGCAATATCCTCTCCTACAGTCAGGCCGATAAACTGTCCGTCCGGATCCTGCAGAACCGTTCCCACATGAGCGGAAAGCTCAAAAATACTGCTTTTTGTGGCATCCACCCCATCGATGATCAGTTCGCCGGTGGCTTCGCCCGGATTGGAACAGGGATTCAGTCCGTTAATACAGCCCGCAAGAGTACTTTTCCCGCAACCGGAGGGACCTGCGATCAGAACTCTCTCACCCGGATAGATATCCAGATTGATATTTGTTAAAGTCGGTCGTTTCTGGGCACGATACTGAAAGGAATAATTTTTGAATGAAATAACAGGGGATTGTTTGTTTGTCACGTTTTTCTCTACCTCGTCTTACTATTTGCAAAAGAAAAAGCTTTTTCACAAGCCTCTGAGACTTTATGAGAAAGCTTTTTCGTAATCAGCAACTGATTTTATTCCTGATCCAGGGATCCTTTTTTGGCAATGGTCTTTGTGTAAGCCAGGATCAGAAGTCCACCTACTACCACACCGGTGATCGTATTGGATACTGCGGCAAATGCACCCTGTGCAAATACTTTTTTTGCCGGTTCAGCATAAATCAGAATATCCAGTACCGGAGCCACTACAACCCATCCGATGACATGAGCAACTACGTTTGCGATTGCAAATACTGCTACTTTTGCTTTACCAAAATCGCCTTCCTGAACGTTCAGCTTTCTGGCGAATGCTCCTACAACCACACCGACAAATGCAGATGTGATCACCCAGCTCCACCACGGGATTCCACCCCAGGACAGATCCACCAGTGTATGACCGATGAAACCGATCAGACCACCGGCTACCGGACCGTACATAGCAGCCAGCAGAGCCAGTACTGCATACTGAAGACTGATGTTAGTGTTCGGAACCGGACTCGGGATCGCCACAAAACGTCCCAGCACAAAGAACAGAGCCGCGCCGATACCGATGGCTACCACAGTTTTGATACTGTTATTCTTTTTCATATTCATTTCCTCCCTCGTGTTTTCGCTACTGCAGGCTCCGGCTTTATCAGAGACCTCAGCAACGCTATATTCTTATATAGTATACGCTGTTTTATGGAAGGTTGTCAACTGTTCTCTGCGTCTCATGCCGCATGATATCCCGTCTGTGTTACTGTTTACTCCGTTCCAGGCATCACGCTGCGCGATACACCAAATCTGTGCTGATCGGTAACTATTCAGTAGCCACTGTCCCGCGAGGTGTTTTGACATGAATATGTCAAAATCCCGAGACATACAAGCCAAAAT
>NZ_JALFPR010000070.1:0-7208 GCF_022785585.1 Oliverpabstia sp.
ATGAAAGAGTATGGGAAGAAATTTTATCAAAGAGAAGTATACATTTCTGATGCGATTAATATGGCAAAAGAATCACGATATGTATTAACTGGTCTGGTTATCAATGCGTTTACTGATTCTGTTATATTGAACTGGGATCAGATCGGCACAGGAATTCCTAACGCCGATGATGGGGAAGAAAAAACCATGTATAAGAGATAGCAATTCTGACGTAATAAGCTGCGTTGAATTTTATAGCTGTTGATGTATAATAAGAATATAGAGACAAAAATGCTGAAAGCCTGTATTTATGTGGGCTTTCAGCATTTCTTTTATCAGATGATTAGGGTTTGAATCTAAAACATATATGGAGCTGAAAACATATATCCTTGAGCCAGGAAAAAAAATTTAACATATCGCCAGATTCTATGGGAAAATTATCTTCCGAAATATAAATGGGGTTTTTATGACTATTATTGTATAATATGAAAAATATAAATGCATTTTAAAAGAAGCTCAGCTGAGTATGTTTGATATGTGACGGCGGGATTACAGGAGCTACTTTTTGAAATGATAAAATAGGTTGGAAAATGAATAAATTCTTGGATTGAAAAGGAGATAAGGGATGGAAGTGTATACATTTGAACAATATTTGAAGGAGCCTTATGCGTTGGATTTTCAGCAGATGCAGAAGATTCACGGAGAACTGTTAAAGGAGATTGGAGATGATCCGGAAGCAGTGGAATTGTATGAAGACCTGATTGATGCAGCAAACAGATATGCAGGGATTCGTGCAAAGTGGCTTCGGATGTCGAAAGAAGAAAAAATAGATACGGATTCCTTAAGAACTTCACATCATGATTCCGTGATTATCCATTTGAATATGCTTGCAAGATATCTTAAAATGCAGGGGAAAAAGGCGTTATGGAGAGAACAGCTTGGTGATGTTGAGGAAAATGGCTACATACGAAAAGGGATCGGTGACTTTGCGTGTTATCTTGTGTTCGTAAATAGTATTTGCGCGAGATAATGAAAATGAACCATGGAAAGATAGGAGTATCCAATAGGTTTCATGTGATACCGGGATATTTTTTCGCCCCACTGTCTTCGACCAATCGGCTGGTATACTGGGAATGCTTTTGTGAGATTCCTGTCGTTGTACGGTATGTGATTCTGGCGATATCAGGAACAGGTGTATTATGATATATCCAGGTATTGCGGCTCTTTTCAATGCTGTTACTTCTTGTGAGAAAAGCAGAGAAAGATGGGATCTGGAAATTCGGGGAGAAAACGCCGGTTGTGACGGTTTATCGGTTTGAAATTTATGGATTTTAAGTTCTGAACATTAAGCCTCAGATGCCTGATGTTCAGAACTTTTTTGTCTGAAAATATATAAAAACAGAATAAAAATCGCTTTGAATTTGTCAGTTTTTTGCTATATGATAGTACTATCAGAAAAATACAAACAAATAAGGGGAGAGAAAAGAAAAATGACACAAAAGCAAAATACGTTAACAAAAACAGGCATTGTCGCGCTTCTTGCGTGTGTATGTTGTATCTTATGGGGAAGCGCGATTCCGGTGATTAAAACGGGGTATCGGTTGATGGAGGTGGATGCGGCGGATACGGCGAGTCAGATTGTATTTGCCGGGGTTCGGTTTACACTGGCAGGGCTGCTGGTTCTGATTTTTGCATCCATCAGGGAGAAAAAAGTGCTGATTCCGGATCGGACGATCCTGAAATACGCGGTTCCGGTGTGTCTGGCACAGACGGTGGGACAGTATTTCTTCTTTTACATCGGTGTTGCCCACACTTCCGGAGTAAAAGGGGGCATTATCACCGGACTTGGCAACTTTATTGCGATACTGATGGTCTGCCTGATCGTTCGAAACGAACGGATGACCGGGAGAAAAATGGCGGGCTGCGTGCTTGGATTTGCCGGTGTGGTTGTGATCAACCTGATGGGAAAGTCCCTGGATATGGGATTCACGTTTACCGGTGAAGGATTTATCCTGATCTCGCAGGTCGCTTATGGAATCTCCACGATCCTGATTAATATCTATTCGAAAAAAGTATCCCCGGTGGTGCTCAGCGGAACACAGTTTACCATGGGAGGCGTCGTTCTGACACTGATCGGCATCGGAATGGGCGGACACCTTGGAAATATTACCGCAGTAGGTGTCGTGATCATCTTCTATCTGGCAATGGTTTCGGCAGTTGCTTACACGCTGTGGTCGGTACTGCTTGCCTGGAACGATGTCTCAAAAGTGGCGATTTTCGGATTTGTCAATCCATTATGCAGTGTGATCCTGTCAGCATTGATCCTTGGTGAGGTGAAACAGGCATTTAATACCGGTAGCTTAGTGGCACTGCTTCTGGTGTGTGCCGGGATTTATATTGTTAACTGCAAAGCAAAAGAAAAGAATTAAAAATATTTTGGAAAAATCAGAAAAATATAAAACCAAATAGCCGATTCATGCATCTATAAAATGTAAAGTATACAGAATCGATATGTGTATAAAGCAAAACAGATTAGCAGATTACTAAATAAAACAATTCTATTCATATAAAAAACTCCGAAAAAAGGAAAGACATAATAATATGGAAGACAATCAGATTACAGATAACGATAAAGAAGATGATAAACAAGACCGCATAGAACTGGTTCAGAGAGCTGTGGAAGGCGATAAAGAAGCATTTACAAACTTATATATGCTTACATATTCAGAAGTATATCATATCGTAAAAGTATTTATACATAATGAAGATACCGCACAGGATATTGTACAGGAAACCTACTATAAAAGCCTGCGAAAGATCAAACAGCTGAAAGAACCGGATAAGTTTCCGGTGTGGATCAAAAAGATAGCGGTTAATACGGCAAAAGCACATTTGCGGAAAGTGGACTGGGTTTTATTCTCGGAGGCAGACGGTGAAGGGGGAAAAAGCATCGCCGAACTGCAGGACGAAAGACTGGAACATATACCGGAGATTGTAGTGGATCAGGCAGAGACGAAAGAACTGATAGACCAGATTTTGGGAGAACTGGATGAAAAGCAGAGAATGGTTGTGGGAATGTTTTACTATGAGCAGATGTCGGTCAACGAGATCGCAGAAGCTTTAAACTGCAGCGTAAATACTGTAAAGAGCCGTCTGAATTATGCGAGAAAAAAGATCGGAAAAGAGATCGCCGAACTGGAGAAAAAGGGAGTTATCCTGCGGACAGCTGCACCGATTCCGATTCTCATGTATCTGTTTCAGAAACTTCGGGGAGTTCAGGAACAGATACCGAAGGCGAAGTTCCTGGTGAAAGCGGGGATAGAAAAAGCAATTGTCACAGGAATTGCAGCAGCAGCGATCTGTATGGGAATTGGGATAGGTGCTGCGAAAATTCCGGACAGGCACCAGCAGGTGCAGGAGATACAGGAACTGCTGGTGGATACAGATGATCAAAAAAACGAAGAGACGGAAGCCAGTGTAAAGGAAGATACAAAAGATACCGGAAATACAGAGGATGTGGTGACGCCGACACCTGAGAATACGCCAAAACCAACCGTAACTTCGGAACCTACAACGACACCGGAACCGGCGAAAAACCAGCCTGTTTCACCGGCAGCAGAGACAGAGTCAACGGCAGAAAACAATGGCCAGCCGACAGCTGCGACCGGTTCACAGGGAACGGAAGGAAACACGGAAAATACTGACAGCACAGGAAATACAGAAAGTACGGGAAATCAGCAGAGGACATCCATATCAGAAACAGATCAGCATACCCATCAGTGGGTAGCACAGACAGAAAAGATTCATCATGAGGCATCCGGGCATTATGAGACCAAGACGGTGCAGGAGGCATACGAGGAGCCTGTTTACGAATACCATGTTTTTTGTAATACCTGCGGAGCAGATGTAACGACAAATGCACAGGAACACGAAGCGATACACAATGCCGGATTCAGCAGCAGGAAGATCCAGACCGGAAGTATTCACCATGATGCGGTGACGCAGCAGGTGTGGGTGGATGAACCTGCATACGATGAAGTGGTGACGAGAGGGTATGTCTGCTCGGTATGTGGTGCAGCCAAATAGTGAGGAAGGAGTACATATGAAAAAGAAAAGACGAAAAAAAATAATATGCATGGCGGTATTGGCACTTATGATCGTGCTGCTGCCTGTCATGTCACAGGCGGGAACGTGGAAAAAGAACAGTACCGGCTGGTGGTGGCAGGAAGATAATGGAAGCTGGCCGGCGAATCAGTGGAAATACATTCACGGAACCTGGTATGCATTTGACGGGAATGGCTATATGCGCACCGGATGGTACTGGGATGGACGTTCCTGGTATTATCTGACCGGAAGTGGGGCGATGGCGGAAGGTTGGGCATCCGTCGGAGGAACCTGGTATTACCTACAGCCGGGAAGCGGAGCGATGCTGACTGGATGGGTAAAAGATGGAACTACCTGGTATTATATGAACAGCAGTGGAGCGATGTTGACCGGCTGGCAGCTGATCAATGGTTCCTGGTACTATCTGTATGGAAATGGAAAGATGGCAGAAAATACCTGGATTGGTTCATGTTATGTCAATCCATCCGGTGCATGGATACCGGATGCTGTTCAGAGCCAGTGGATCCGTTCCGGTGACCGTTGGTGGTATCGACACAGCGATGGAAGCTATACGGTAAATGGTTGGGAGACCATTAATCAGAAAAAATATCATTTTGACAAAAACGGCTGGATGCAGACCGGCTGGCAGAAAATCAACGAAAGCTGGTACTATCTGGGACCGGTAGGCGATGGAGCAATGAGAAAAAATCAGTGGGTGGATGACAGTTATCTCGGTTCCGATGGAAAGATGATGACTGCCTGCTGGGTGGATGATTATTATGTAGGAATATCCGGAAAAATAACAAAAAATCAGTGGGTGCAGGACTATTATGCAGGAGCGGACGGAAAAAAACTGAAAAATCAGTGGATCGATGATTCTTATGTCGGCGGGGATGGGAAAAAAGTAACCAGCCAGTGGATCGGAGAGTCCTATGTCGACGAGGATGGAGTGCTTGTTCGAAATCAGTGGGTCGGAGATTCCTTTGTCGGAAAAAACGGAACGAAATTGAAAAACACCTGGATTGGTGACCGTTATCTGGATTCGGATGGAAACTGGGACAGAACGAAACCGGTACGGATTCCGCTGGAAACGATTCGTTTGCAGACAACAGGTCAGCCATTGAAGCCGGGAGAAGAAGAGGAGATAGACTGGCAGTATTATCCGGAAAATACGACAGATGATCTGACTGCAAAGTGGACATCTTCGGATGAATCGATTGCAACAGTCAAGGATGGGAAAGTTACGGCGCATAAAGCGGGAGTAGTAAAAATCGCATTGAAAGTTTCCGACGTTTCACGGTCGGTGGAAATGCTTGTGTTACCGGAAGATGCTTCATCCATATCGGTAGAAATCAAGTATCCCACATCGGATGCTGATTATCTCAAATATGGGGAAGCAGCAGAAGTATCTGTCCATATGCAGCCGGGAAATTATGATATTACCAATCTTATCAGAATGTCTGTCGATGATGAAAATATCCTTATGCTCAATTCTCCGGTAGGTATTCTGTGGGCAACGGATATAGGAGAGACCACGCTTCATATAACGATACGGGATATCGAGTTAAGTCGGAAGATAACGGTAGTATCGGCAGATAAAGACCTAGAAGAGCTTTATTTTGATCAGACAACGTTATATATGGAAAAGAACGAGACAACACACCTTCGGTTAACATCAAAACCTGTGGAGTATGCAAATTATCAGTATGCTAACGGTTATGGAATAAGATGGGGAAGCAGCGATGAAAGTGTGGTGACAGCGGATCGTTTTGGCATTGTCGCACAAAAACCGGGAAGAGCAACCGTATATGCAGAGATTCTTGGTAAACGGGCAGAATGTGAAGTGATCGTAACCGGTGAGGAAGATGTCGTGGAATACTCTTATGACACAGAATATGCCAAATATCTTTTTGATGAAGTCAACAAAATGAGAACAGCAAATGGGGTAGAACCATTTGTGTGGAATGAAGAAGATGCGGTCTATGCTTCTAAGGTCAAAGTGGGAATGCATGTGCAACCTGATTTTGACATTTACGGAATTATAGGTGTAGATGAAAATGAGGAAACACAGGATGTTCAGCTGGTGTACGGAGATGATAAGGACTTTACGAAAGAAGCAGCCTTGGATGCTCTGATACAAAATTCATCCTGTATGATACAACTGATGAAAAAGACCGATCAGCCACTGACAGCAGGCTGTGCGGTTCTGGTGTTGAAGGTAGATGGAAAAATAGAAAAACGCGGACTTATATTTACAATCGGACCATCAGAAAGTGAACTAGCAAACTATTCTCAGCAGGAAAGAGAAGAATATTGGGCAAACTGGATGGAGATTTCCGTTGATGATATGAAAAAATATCTGCATTAACCGTTTATAAACCAAGAGGATTTATAATAAATACTTCGAAGGAGAAAGAATATGAAGAACAAAACAATCAAAAAAGCCTTGGCGATCGGGATGTCTGTGCTGATGCTCGCGTCAACATTTACGCCGGTCAGCGTACAGGCAGCCGGTGGCTGGAAACAGAACAAAACCGGCTGGTGGTGGGAGGAGGATAACGGAAGTTATCCGACCAACAGCTGGAAAAATATCGGCGGAACCTGGTACTATTTTGACGGAAACGGTTATATGGTAACCGGATGGTTAAAGCTTTCCAGTGGTTGGTATTATCTGACGGAAAGCGGAGCAATGGCCACCGGCTGGGTGCAGGTAGGAAGCACCTGGTATTACATGAATGAAAGTGGAGTCATGCAGGCAAATACCTGGATCGGTGACAATTATGTAGGCGGAAGCGGAGCCTGGATTCCCGGAAAAGTGAAAACACAGGCCGGCTGGGTGAAGAGCGGAAACCGCTGGTGGTACAGACATGCGGATGGCGGTTATACGATGAACGGCTGGGAAATGATCAACGGAACCTGGTACTACTTCGACGGATCCGGCTGGATGGTAACCGGCTGGAAACAGGTGAACGGAAGCTGGTATTACATGGATGCATCCGGGGCAATGGTAAAAAATGCCTGGGCAGGTGATTATTATCTGGGAGCTGACGGAGCCATGGCAACGAATACCTGGATCGGACAGTATTATGTAGATGGTAGCGGAAAATGGGTACCGAATAAACAAA
>NZ_JALFPR010000152.1:0-22478 GCF_022785585.1 Oliverpabstia sp.
ATCCGGAAGACATGTCCCAGTTTCTGCTCCTCTACCAGCTTTTTGATGATCAGGAAATCATCATCCCACCGTCTGTTCTGGTGTACAGTAAGTAATTTTCCTGTCTCTTTGGCTGCATTTTCCATTTCCAGCAGATCAGCGGAAGATAATGTCACCGGTTTTTCCGATATTACATTCTTCCCTGCATGCATGGCACGAATGGCGATGGGTTTGTGGCAGTCATTCGGAGTAGCGATCAGAACCACATCGATATCCGGATCTGCCAGCATGGCTTCTTCTGTTTCATATACAAAAAAGCCCTTCTCCTTCGCTTCTTCTCTCTTTTCTTCCTTGATGTCATAGATACCACCGATTACAGCTTCCGGAACATTGGAAAGGATCTCCGTATGCCATCTGCCCATGCCGCCATATCCGATCAGTCCGTAAACTACTTTGTTTTCCCTCATTTTACACCTCCATATATAATTATCACAACGTTACTGTTCACTCTGTGCCCAGTAACACGCTTCGCGATGTACAGAATTTATACGAATCGCATAAATCTTTGCGAACAACTATCAACTATCTTATGTTTTCTCAGATCCGGTAAAATCCTGCTGACTGTGCCGGAACAGTTATTTTTCCATTTTTAGCCTCTGCGGCTGCGCCAAAGTTATAGATTGCTTCTTTTGGCTCTGCATCGCATGCAAATGTTTTTGCCTCTGCGGCTGCGTTGATGATCACGAGGATCTTCTCATCACCGGCTTCACGGATATATGCCAGCGGATATGCATTCTTTTCTGCATAAACAAAAGTGATCTTTCCTCGGCTCTGCAGAGCTTTGTGGCTCTGACGGATCCGGATCAGTTTTTTTACTTCATGATACAGAGAATCCGGAGCTGCCATCTCTTTCTTTGCTGTTGGCCGATCTTTATCCGGATCCATGGCAATATACAGATCACTTGCCGGTGCACTGGAGAAGCCTGCGTTGGTGCTGTCATCCCACTGCATCGGAGAACGGGAACCGGTACGGTTGTAACCGCCTTCTACAGATTTCAGTCCTTCTACATAACGCATACCGATTTCATCGCCATAATAGATAAATGGCGCACCTGGCATAGACAGGATAAATGCAAAAGCCACTTTCAATTCATCACCGTGAAGATGGCGTGCCAGGCGGTCTACATCATGGTTTCCTGAAAACATACACATCAGACCTTTGCCGGCTGTCTTTTCACAGTTTTCTTTATAGGATTCTACGAAATCATAGATATTTCCTTTTGCACGGGATGAAAAATACGGCTCTTTGCAGCGGAACAGATCGTTGGAATGTGAAGTACCAAACTCCAGCAGAAAATCCATGTGGAATCCTCCCTCCAGAGATCTCTGTGGATCACCCCATTCAGATACCATTGCTGCATCCGGAAATTCTTTATCAAGGAATTCTCTGATCTGTTTCCATACGCGGATGGTTCCTTTTTTCTCCGGATCATTTTTCACCAGAGACTCTGCCATATCTACCCGGAAGCCATCACAGCCCATACCCAGCCAGAATCTCATTACATCTTCCATTGCTGCGATAGTTGCCTGTGGTCCTTCATCGTCGATTGACTGCTGCCACGGTTTCTCCGGATCCGGCTGATAGAAACCATAGTTTAATGCCGGCTGATTGGAGAAGAAGTTGACAGCCACCGCACCGTCACGCTCAGAGATACCTCTCAGAGAGCCGCCGAAGCTGACCTCCGGTGATTCCCATACTTTATCGGTCCAGATATAGCGGTCGGTATATGGGTTCTTATCTGCTTTCATGGATTCGATGAACCATGGGTGTTCTATAGAAGTATGTCCCGGCACCAAATCCAGCAGTACATGAATTCCTTTTTTATGTGCTTCTTCAAATAACTGTTTCAGATCTTCGTTTGTTCCGTAACGAGGAGCTACACGACAGTAATCTGCAACATCGTATCCTGCATCTCCAAACGGAGAGAGAAAACAAGGATTGATCCATAAAGCGTTACATCCAAGTTCTCTGATATAATCTAATTTTTCGATAATACCCTGAAAATCTCCGATGCCGTCCCCGTTAGTATCTTTAAATGACTGCGGATAGATTTCATAAAAAATTGCATCATCTAACCATTTTGACATTTTGTAAAACCCTCTTTCTTTCTAATGTTGTCTCGTTTCTCTATAACAACTACCTTCTTTTACCAGAATACTATTTATTTTCTTAGGTTTCAAACAATATACTATTTATTTCTGATACTATTCTATTATTTTTGTATAATGTTCTTGTGTTTCTTCTTATCCATATATTTTTTTTGGTTATTTTTATCCTTTATTTCATTCTCAAAAAATAATTTATATTATTTTGCACAGCAAAAAAGGGTTCCTGATGCCACAGATTTTCATTCTGCAACATCATACCCTTCTCTGTTTTCCGTTGCGACACGTATCATTATATGATATATTACAACTGATTCTTTTATATTTCCCGGAAACAGTATTCTTTGCAATACTATCCTATGATTTTAATTATTCTGCCGGAGATATTTATTTTACGGAGGCGTATGTTATGAATCTTTATGCGATAAAAGAAAAGTGCCAACACGGATCCATTCAGGTTCCATACAGTTACTATGACTGCGGTATACCGGATTATTTTACGAGTGTACCGCTGCACTGGCACAGTGAAATGGAATTAAATTACATAAAATCTGGAAATGGTTTTTTCAAATACGAGGATCAGACCATCTCTGCCAAACCGGGAGACATCTTTCTGATCCAGCCCAACGTCCTTCATGCTATCATGTCGGATGAGCACAGCTCTTTTTTTTATGATACCATTGTTTTTCATCAGAATATGCTGGTGGGAAGTTACGATGACCGTTGTTATACAGATATTCTGTTGCCGATCTTTTCTTCCAGACGAAGAGTTCTGGTCCCTGTATCTCAGGAAACCCCGGGGTATCATGAACTCCATGATTCGGTCCGGACTATTATGCAGTGTGCGCACAAAAATCTTGCAACGTCGGATCTGTTGCTGAAAAGCGAACTGCTCCGCTTATTTTATCTGCTGGCATCGACACCGGGACTCTGTACCGAACACACGGCTTCGACAGAATCCCGGCTAACCGAAACACTTCGGCCTGTTCTCACTTATATACAGAAACATCATTCCGAATCTGTTACCATAGAGCAGCTGGCAAAGATCGCTCATATGAGCAACAGTTACTTTATGAGCTGTTTCAAACAGAATTTCGGTCTCGGAGCCATTGAATATCTGAATCAGGTACGTATCCGATCAGCATGCGACCTTCTGCGCAATACGGATCGCAATATCTCCGACATTGCTTTCGATACCGGATTTCATAACCTTTCAAATTTCAATCGACAGTTTCGCACCAAGGTAGGATGTTCTCCTCAGACTTACCGAAAAGAATCCGTTCTTTCCTGATAGATCCAGTAAGTGATCATCAACATGATCCAGGCGCCGATCCAGGCAGATACTTCTGCCAGAGCAACACCACGAAAAGCCAGATATGGAGTCAGCAGCTTTACCATGACCACTCGAAGAGACACTTCCAGGACTCCTGAAAGCATCGGAACAAACGTATGTCCCATGCCCTGACACCCGTTGCGGAACACAAACAGCCATCCCAGAGGAAACAGACAGATGCCTGTAACCGCCAGAAAATCTCTTGTGTAAGAAATAATCGACGCATCATTTAACATGAAAGAAGTCAGAAACTCAGGAATACACAGCAACATCAGAGCCAGTGGAATATTTATCAGGATCGTCAGGATAACTCCTTCCCGGATACCGGTACGTATCCGCTCCTTTTTTCCGGCACCATAATTCTGTCCCACAAAAGTAAGAAGTGCCAGGCCCACTGTATTTGCCGGCTGTTCAAAAAGACCAAGGATCTTGGTGCATGCCGCATAGGCAGCCACATAGCTTGTTCCCATATTGTTGACAAATGTCTGTAATACCATTCCACCCACTGCAGTGACAGAATTCATAACGGCAACCGGCAGGCCTTTCAATGTCAGTTTTTTGATGATCACACCCAGTGGTTTCCAGTCCGTTTTTTTCGGGATCAGATTTTTTTCCTTTCCTATGTAGTAACAGCAGTAAAGGGCAGACAGAACCTGTGCCAGAACAGTGGCTAACGCTGCGCCAAAAACACCCATGTGTAACGGGAAAACGAATAACAGATCCATCAGAACATTAGCAATGGCGGAAATTATCATTGCAACCAGAGGCACCCTGCTGTTTCCGACGGAACGCAGAAGTGTCATGGCAAAATTATTAAAAATTGTAATGGTGGTTCCCGCAAGAATTGTTCCGAAATATTGCAGTGTTTCCGTCATCAGATCTTCTGGTGTATGGAGAAATGTAAATAATGGCCGCATGAAGGCCAGACTTACCACTGTGATCACAATCCCAACGGCCAGACAGATCCAGACAGACATTGCCAGCTCTTTACGAAGTTTTTCATAATTGCCACTTCCAAAAGACTGAGAAATACAGATTCCCAATCCTCCTGTCAGACCAATTGCGAAACCGATGATCAGAAAATGTACGGAACCGGTGTTTCCAACCGCCGCAAGTGCCGTATCGCCAATTCCTTTTCCCACCACCATAGAGTCTGCAAAGCTGTATAACTGCTGAAACAGATTTCCTGCCAGGATCGGCAGGAAAAACTGTACCAGCAAACGCATACAGTTTCCCTGCGTCATATCATTTGTCGTGTTCTTACCCATTATGTTACCTCCTGATGTCTAAACGGTACTTTCCAAATACTGTCTGCTTTTAGCCAGTATTTTACAACTAAAATGATACTTTTTCCATGACATTACTATTCTGTTTTGATACTATTCTATGATGTTGAGGCAAAAGTCAGAGTGAACAGTAACATTTTCTATTCTGCTGGCGTTCCCATATAGTAGAATCCTTTGCATACGTCCAGATGAATCTGTTTGAATGTGCCAATCATAGAAGCATCCCCCGGGAAATGTACCAGAAGATTATTGCCCATTCGTCCGGTTACCAGAGATGCATCCTGATCGTTGACACTCTCTACCAGAACTTCCTGTACCGTTCCCTCAAAACGGGAAGAACGTTCTCGTGCAATTTCCTGCACCTGCGCTAAAAGACGGTCAAAACGATCTTTTACAACCTCTTCCGGCACCTGATCCTCTTTGGCCGCTGCAGGTGTTCCGCTTCTTTTGGAATAAATAAAGGTAAATGCGCTGTCATATCCCACTTTTCCGACTACATCCATGGTCTCCAGAAAGTCTTCTTCTGTCTCTCCCGGAAATCCCACAATAATATCTGTCGTCAGAGAAATATCCGGCAATTTCTCACGAATCCGGTCAACCAGTGCCAGATAGGACTCTTTTGTATACCGACGGTTCATCTCTTTTAACACCCGGCTGCTGCCTGACTGCAGAGGCAGATGAAGATGCGGACAGATCTTTTTACTCTCAGCCATCACCTCGATCAGTTCATCGGACAGATCCTTTGGATGAGAGGTCATGAACCGGATCCTCTTCAGCCCTTCAATCTTTTCAATCTCTTTTAACAACTGTGCAAATGTAATCGGATGCTCCAGATTTTTTCCATAGGAATTTACATTCTGACCAAGCAGCATGACTTCCACCACACCGTCCGCTACCAGATGTTCGATCTCTCTTACGATATCTTCCGGATTCCGGCTTCTCTCACGGCCACGGACATACGGTACGATACAGTAACTGCAGAAGTTGTTGCATCCAAACATAATGTTGACACCGGATTTGAATTTGTATTTTCGATCTACCGGCAGGTCTTCCACGATCTGATCGGTATCTTTCCAGACATCGATGATCATCCGGTCCGATTCCATAGCATAACACAGAAGTTCCGGGAACTTGAAGATGTTATGGGTTCCGAAGATCAGATCCACGAACCGGTAACTCTTTTTCAGTTTTTCCACCACATGTGCTTCCTGCATCATACAGCCACACAGCGCAATCATCATATGTGGCTTCTTCTTTTTCATGCTGCCAAGATATCCCAGACGGCCATAGACACGCTGGTTGGCATTCTCACGGACTGTACAGGTATTGTAAATAACAAAGTCTGCTTCGTCTTCTTTATCTGTCTTGATATAACCGACCGCCTCCAGAATACCATCCAGTTTTTCGGAGTCGCGGGCATTCATCTGGCACCCGAAGGTAGTCGTACAGGCATATAACGGACGTCCCAGTTCTTCTGATTTTTCTCTGACATAGATGCGGGCTTTTTCAATAAACTGCTGTTGGCGTTTCTGTTCTTCAGCAGCGGTAAGAGTTTCTTTTTTATTTTCCATCTTTATTTTCATCCTTTCGCAACTGCGGTTTCGCTCCTGTTTTTCAGAAGGCAGTCACATCGTTTTTTTCGTAAATAATGGAACTGAGCGAATAGCGCGCAGTTACCGTGCAATCTATTATTATACTGGATGGTAAGGGTAATTTCAATGAATTTTTGACCTTTCCTTCCATCTATAGTATTATAAGAAGTTGATATCATAATAAAAATAATTACTTGATTCACAAGGGAGGATTACGATGAAACGAAAAAAAACTTTCTACATTCTCCGGTATATTTTCGCAGTCGTACTGATCATTGGCGGACTTGGAAATCTGTCTGCTTCTGTTCCGTTCGGCTTATGCGTTACTCTTGCCGGAGTGTCTCTTTTTCCATTTATCTGGAATCTGATTCGTAAAAAAGCAGCGGTTGCCCGATGGGTTCCGCTTCTGGTGCCGCTTTTGTTCTTTATCGCTGCCACACCGTTTACCCCGGAAAGTGCAGCGCAGTCCAGAACAATTGCCATTACTGATGAGGCCTCTGACACACCGGAAGCTGTTGTAACGGATACTCCGGAGATTACACCTGCGGAAGTTCCGACAGACACTCCCACACCTGAGACCACACCGGAAGAAACCGCAACTCCTACACCGACAGAAACTCCTACACCGGAGCCGACAAAAGAAGCCGGTGAGATGAAAGTTCATTTTCTGGATGTGGGACAGGGATTAAGTATCCTGGTACAGTCCGATGGGCAGACCATGATTTATGACGGTGGTGATAAGAGTACTTCCAGTTTTGTGGTTTCTTATCTGCAAAAACAGAATGTTACCACCATTGACTATCTGATCTCTTCCCATTATGACAGTGACCATATGGCAGGACTGATCGGATGTTTAAATGCTTTTGATGTAAAAAATGTAATTTCCAGTGATTATGAACATGACAGTAAACTGTATCAGTCCTTTATCCAGACAGTTGCCGACAAAGGACTTCCGATGCAGCATCCTGCAGTCGGTACTGAATTTTCTTTCGGAAGCGGAAGTTTTCAGATCCTGGCTCCGGCAACCATTGATCCGAATGACAGCAATAAGAATTCAGTGGCGATCAAACTGACAAATGGTGATAATTCTTTTATTTTCACCGGAGATGCGGAAAACACCAGTGAAAAAGCCATGTGTGAATCCGGCATTGACCTCTCCTGCGATGTACTGGTTCCGGGACATCACGGTTCTGCCACAGCTACCAGCTGGGATTTTCTCCAGGCAACCGTTCCGGAATATGCAGTGATCAGCTGCGGAAAGGATAACCAGTACGGACATCCGGATAAAGATGTGATGGACAAGCTGGAATCCATGGATATTCAGGTATATCGTACCGATAAACAGGGCACGATCATCGCTGTGAGTGACGGAACAACCATCACCTGGGACCAGGAACCGTGCAATGACTACAGCCCAGGAGATAAAGAGGATAAGGGAACACAGGCACAGACGAGCAAATCAAAAGGCAGCAATTCTTCAGGTTCGAAGGCAGCTGCAAATGAAAACTCCTCTTCCGGAAATAAGGAAGTCTCTGCTGCAAGTGCAGGTGCTTCCAGCCAGGTGGAAGCCACCCCACAGGTAACAGCGGCTCCACAGGATACTTCTTCTACTTCCAACGAAGAAATGGTATGGATCACAGCTACCGGATCCAAGTACCATAATAAAAATAACTGCGGACAGACTGACCCAAGCAAGGCAAGCGAGATCAGCAGGTCAGAGGCGGAAAGTCGGGGGTATGAGCCTTGTAAGAAGTGTTTTAGATAGGTATTTTTCGTTTTTAAAAAATACCGAATAAACTTTTCTGTAAATCATAAAAATGCATCTTGTTTTCAATGTAAACCTCTGTTTACTGAAAACAAAATGCATTTTTATGATTTCATATTTCCGAATCGTTATCTCTATTCCACTGTCACGCTCTTCGCCAGGTTTCTCGGTTTATCTACATCCAGTCCTTTCGCCACGGACACATAATATCCCATCAGCTGCAGCGGTATCACTGCCAGTGAAGTTGCAAAATGTGGATCTGTCTTTGGAATATACGTTACAAAGTCAGCAGTATCCTCAATATTATAATTGCCGTATGTCGTCAGTCCCATCAGATAAGCGCCACGGCTCTTACATTCTACCATGTTGCTGACGGTCTTTTCATACAGTGCCGGCTGGGTCAGACAGCCGATCACCAGTGTACCATCTTCAATCAGGGAAATCGTTCCATGTTTCAGTTCACCTGCGGCATATGCCTCAGAGTGGATGTAGCTGATCTCTTTCATCTTCAGGCTGCCTTCCATACTGATGGCATAATCAATGCCACGGCCAATAAAGAAAATATCTTTCGCATTGACCTGTTTTGCGGCAAACCACTGAAGGCGTTCTTTGTCATCAATGATCTTCTGAATCTTTTCCGGAAGCGTCTGCAGCTCTGCAATCAGACCGTCATATTGCTCCTGTGTGATCTCCTCTCTCACTTTCGCAAACTGGATCGCCAGCAGGTAAGAAGCAATCAGCTGAGTACTGTAGGCTTTTGTGGTTGCCACGGAGATTTCCGGTCCTGCCAGAGTGTAGAAGACATTATCTGCTTCTCTGGCGATGGAAGATCCGATCACATTGACGATTCCGAGAGTACGGACACCTTTTGATTTTGCTTCCCGAAGTGCGGCAAGGCTGTCTGCGGTTTCCCCTGACTGACTGATGATAATAGCAAGACCATTCTTATCTAACAGTGGTTTCCGGTAGCGGAATTCAGATGCCAGTTCCACACGAACCGGGATTCTTGCAAGATCTTCCAGCACATACTGCGCTGCCATACCTACATGATAGGCAGATCCGCATGCCACGATATAGATCTGACTGATGTTTTTGATTTCTTCCTCGGAAAGCCCCACATCGCTCAGATCGATCACACCATCATGCAGAACAGAATTCAGCGTATCTGCTACAGCTTTCGGCTGTTCATGGATCTCTTTGATCATAAAATGCTCAAATCCTGCTTTTTCTGCTGCTTCCGCATCCCATTCAATGACTTTCGGCTGTTTTTCCACCTCATCGCCATCCAGATTAAAGAACGTAATCTCTCCTTTTCTGACACGGGCCATCTCCAGGTTACCGATATAGTAAACATTTCTTGTATATTTTAAGATTGCAGGAACATCAGATGCAATAAAGGACTCTCCGTTTTCCACCCCAAGGATCATCGGGCTGTCTTTTCTCGCCACATAGATCTCTTCCGGATACTCCTTGAACATGATTGCTAGGGCATAAGAGCCACGGATACGAACCATGGCGTGTGTCAGGGCATCTACCGGTGTGCCTTCGTATTTTTTATAATAATAATCGACCAGTTTGACAGCCACTTCCGTATCGGTTTCTGAATAGAAGGTGTAGCCATTTCGAATCAGTTTGTCTTTTAATTCCTGATAGTTTTCAATAATACCGTTATGAACAGCTACCACATTGCCATCATCGCTCATATGAGGATGTGCATTATTCTCAGAAGGTTCTCCGTGAGTTGCCCAACGGGTATGCCCGATTCCACAGGTTCCCGGTACAGAGTCGCCACCATTGGTCTTTTCGATCAGTTTTTTCAGGCGGCCTTTGGCTTTGATCACCTCTGCCTGTTTTTCCCCGTCTCTGACTGCGATACCGGCAGAGTCATATCCACGGTATTCCAGTTTGGACAGTCCATCCAGTAAAACCGGGGCTGCGCTGTGCATTCCGGTATAGCCTACGATTCCACACATATTATTATTTCTCCTCTCAGATCGTTTGTGTTACTGCACTTGTTTTCGCGATTATGCATATACACTCACCATTCTGCCTGAAGTACCCGACAGAACAGTATGTTCTATTTTACGCCACATGACCTTTGGCTTTTACTACGCCAACTACCTGGTCGACATATTTCCGGCAGCATTCTTCGGTCTCGGCTTCCACCATGACACGAAGTAACGGTTCTGTTCCGGATTCACGGACCAGGATACGTCCGGTGTCTCCCAGTGCCTCTTCCACTGCTTTTACCGCAGCTTTCACATCCGGATCTTCCTGGGCAGCTGTCTTATCGACTACTCTTACATTTTCCAGAACCTGCGGATAAATAGTCAGACCTTCGGTCAGCTGGCTCATCTTTGCTTTTCTAGCCATCATGACTTCCATCATCTTCAGACTGGTCAGGATACCATCTCCGGTGGAAGCGTATTTTGAGAAAATGATATGACCGGACTGTTCTCCTCCGATCCGGCAGCCGTTCTGGTTCATATATTCGTATACATATTTATCGCCTACCGCAGTTTTTGCATAGCCGATACCCAGTTCATCGAACGCTTTATAAAGACCGAAGTTTGACATGACCGTAGTTACCACGGTGTTGGTCAGAAGTTTTCCTCTCTCTTTCATGTATTTTCCATAAATATAGAGAATGGCATCTCCGTCTACCAGATTGCCTTTTTCATCGACACACAGGCAGCGGTCGGCATCTCCGTCGTAGGCAAATCCTACATCCAGTCCGTTATCTACTACATATTTCTGCAGTCCTTCGATATGGGTGGATCCGGCGTTGTTATTGATGTTGGTTCCGTCCGGCTGGGCGTTGATCACATAGGTTTTGGCTCCCAGAGCATCGAATACGGCTTTCGCGATATTCCAGGAACTTCCGTTGGCACAGTCCAGACCAACCTTAATGCCTTTGAAAGAATACATACCAAGAGAAATCAGATAACCGACATAGCGGTTTCTTCCTGCCACATAGTCCACCGTACATCCGATCCGGTCTTTATGTGCATATGGTACTTCTTCATAAGTTTCACCAAATACTTCTACTTTTCCGTCCAGATAGTCTTCTACGAGAGCGATGGTCTCTTCATCCATCTTTTCTCCGTTTCCATTGATCAGTTTGATTCCATTATCATAATATGGGTTATGACTGGCGGAGATCATGATTCCGCAGTCAAAATTATCGGTTCTTGCCACATAGGCAACGGATGGGGTTGTGGTTACATGAAGCAGGTATGCATCTGCCCCGGAAGCTACCAGACCACCTACCAGTGTGTATTCAAACATATAGCTGGATCTCCGGGTATCTTTTCCGATTACGATCCGTGCCGGTGTATCATCCCCGTTTCTGCGTTTCTGTTCTCCGTAGTACCAGCCCAGGAATCGGCCGATTTTGTATGCGTGGTCTGCAGTTAGGTTTTCATTGGCTTCTCCACGGAAGCCATCCGTTCCAAAATATTTACCCATTTTTCTTTTTTCCCTTCATAATCACATCCGGCTGTTTGTTTCAGCCTTGGATTTTTTCATGTGTTTGTCGGTTACTTTCATGTTTTTATTGCATGATATGTCAATAATTGGTCCGCTGGGCCAATTTAAATTGGATTTATTGTAAATTCAATGGTTCTATCATAGTACAAATAGGGAAATGTTGCAAGTACTTTCATGGTTTTTAGAGATGGAAATGAAAAGTTGTTGTCTGACGGACGCCGAAAGAGCCCGGTTTCCAGGTGGACTCGCGTGGGCAGGGCAACTTTGAGCTAGTCGCTAACTTCGGCTATGATTCACGAGGGTCAGCTGACCCTCGCGAAAGTCTACGTAAGCGCCGGATCTCAAAGCTTGCCCTAACCGCCCACACAGTGCGAGTCCACCCAGGAAACCGGGCTCTTTCGGCTGACTTTTAGATATGATATGTTAAATCAGTTCACGTATTCTTGTTGTTTTTAAGAAACAGAATTTTTTTCATTCATGTTTATCTCTATTTGGTTTCGTTTATGTATTTTTTCGCATCTTTCAGGAAACTTCCAACAATTAACAAAATTACCACTCCAATCGGAAAGGCAGCCACAATACTCACACTTTGCAGATTGCTCATGGAGCTTTCCGCAAACAGTAATGCGATCGGCAATGCGATCAGCAGAAGGCACCACATCAGCTGGATTCCCCGGTCGGGTTGTTCGCCTTCTTCGAGTTTGCGGTAACTGTAGCAGGAGGCTGTCAGGGCAATGGAGTCAAAGGAAGTTGCGTAGAAGGCAACCATCGTCAGCAGTACTATTACCATGATAACCGGGGCACAGGGCATGGTTTTGATCATGGATACGATCATTCCATAGAGATCGCCATCTTTCAGGTATTGTGCGATAAAATCAGCTTTTCCGGTTACCTGCATTCCCATGGAGTAATTGCCGAGGATGATAAAACTGATCAGAGTGGATCCAACGCCGAAACCATAACCTCCCAGAATAGTCTGGCGGACGGTTCTTCCACGGGAGATGCTGCCGATGAAAAACGGTGCTGCCACACACCAGACCATCCAGTATGCCCAGTAATAAATCGTCCAGTTCTGTGGAAAGTTTGAGGTTCTCAGAGGATCCGTAAAGGTAGAAAGACCGATAAAGTTCTGAACCATGGTTCCCAGTGAACTCAGACCTGTCTCGATGATATAACGGGTTTCACCTCCAAACAGAAGGACAACAGCCAGCAATCCAAAAAAGAGATATATACAGATATTTGCCAGTCTGCTGATCCCCTTAAATCCGTGGAGCAAAGAATATGTATATACAGCACATGTTACCAGTAAAATAATGGCATTGATAACTGTCCGGCTTACTGTAATATGAAAAAGCTCTCCGATGATCGTTGCCATCAGCGGTGTTGCCACACTGAAGGTTGTTGCCGTTCCTGCAAGCAGGGCAAATACAGCCAGAAGATCAATGATTCTTCCTGCCCAGCCATCGGTATGTTTCCCCAGGATCGGACGGCAGGCTTCAGAGTATTTCTGGCGGTTTCTTTTTCTTACATGGAGCATAAAACCGAATGCCACAGCCAGTACCAGATAGAATCCCCACGGGATAAAACTCCAGTGAAACAGCGGATAGACGCCTGCCCATTCCTGGATGCTTCCCATCTCTTCCAGGTGAGGATCTGTCGCATATAATACCCATTCCGAGAAAGAGTAAAATAAAATATCCGCTGCAAGACCGCAGGTAAACATCATTGCTCCCCAGGAAAAGAAAGAGTATTTCGGCTTTTCTCCTTTTTCACCAAGTACGATATCGCCGTATTTCGATCCTGCGATATACAGAGACAACAGGAAAATTCCAAGTCCGATCACCAGATAATATGTTCCAAAAGTATCTCCGAAGAAAAACCGGATCTGGCTCAGAACTGCATTTGACTGATCCGGCAGGAGAAAAAACAGGATGCACAGTGCAATCACGATTCCAAGAGGAACCAGTGTAATCATCCAGTCGATCTTTCCTTTTGTATTTGTTATATTTTTATTCATCACTATGTTACTCCTTTTTTGTGTATAAATCACGGTAGCTGTTATCCAGGGCGATCAGCTCTTCCAGGTTATCCACCTCGATCAGATCACCCGGATGCATCGGTCGGATGCCAAGCCGGTATTCCTCCGGATAGCAGAACATCGCCACATCGTCCCAGTAGATCTGTCTGTTTTTCTTCTCTTCAAATTCCACTTCCAGGTGATGTTTCAGCCGTTTTCCATCTTCTTTGCTCCATCGGGAGATGCTGTACAGCTGCCAGCCACCCTTCCCTCCGTTTCTGCTGCAGGAAACAACGATTCCGTCTTCTACCTGCTGCAGCCATTCATCCGTCTCTTCGTCCGTCCAGATACTGTTATAACCGGAACGTTCAAACTCCGGAGAAAGGATTGTTCTGTTATACACAATCTGATCACCGTCCAGGATCATGGCATTTTCTATATGATCCCGCGCTACATACAGTGAAGAAATGTTGTTGCAGGTATCATAATAAGGATTTTCAATAATTGTCACACCCGGATATTCCTGTTCCAGCGTGTAAAACTGTTCTTTCAGATAACCAACCACAATATAAATTTCCGTGATCCCATTCTCATGAAGACCCTGAATCACTGTATCGATCATCCGCTCACCGTTGACTTTCACCAGTGGTTTCGGTGTGGTCAGTGTGACTGGCCGCATCCGGTTGCCCAGACCGGCAGCCATAATAATTGCCCGTTCTGCTTTATTCATGATTTTTTGCTCCTTTGATTTGACTGAGTTCTTCCTTTACAATTCTATAATACTCTTTCGCATATCGGTACTGCCGCAGCGAATACTCGCCAAACTCTACACCCAGACTTTTTTTATACTCACACCAGTTGCTCCACAAAAGTCCGCATGCTGCGATATAGCAGTAGATCTTGATCCGGATCTCATTTTTGCACCCCTCCGGAAAATAAGCATCGATCAGCGCATCCACCTGTTCTCTGTCATACATCGCATAAACAGCAAACATGGCAATATCTACATGAGGATCCTGCATCCCTGCGTACTCCCAGTCTATCAGGCGGATCTCCTCTTCACCGTTTTTTTCTATAAACAGAAAATTATCCGGCACTGCATCGATATGGGTCAGTACCTTTTCCCCACTCCACTGTTCAATATATGGACGAAGTTCCAGTACATGCTCTTTTGTCTTCTGATAATCCCGGTAATCTGAGGGAGTATTACCCCACAGCTTTTCGTAAAACTCCATCTGCCCGAAAATATCAAAGGTATGCTCCACCTGCAGTTTCATCTCATGAAACCTTCTCAGGCGCTTCATGCATTTTTCCACGTCCCCGGGACAGTCAGGATCACAGACTCTCGCACCTTCCAGAAATTCCGTGATCTTGTATCCATTCTCCGGATTGATATATGCAATGTCATCGCATATTTTCTTTCCGTCGATGGTCTGATAAACTGCTGCTTCTTCCCTCCGGTCGATCAGCTGTTCCGTTCCCTCACCGGGGATGCGCATAATGTATTTTTTTCCCTTAGTTGTAAATAAGAAGGATCTGTTGGTCATTCCCTTTTTCAGTACGGTGATATCGGTAATCTCGTCCTGTTTTACACCAAGTGCCTGGCAGATTACCTGGATCGCATCGGTTTTTAACTGGCCGGAATGGCTGTCAAGTTCCCGCAGCTGTTCGTATGTATTGATTTCTACAACATCCGAACTGTGTACCACCCTGGCAGCAACGATCATTTTATCTTTTCGATATAATGCTTCCTCCCAGAAAACACCGTCATATCGCAGATCCCTGCTCAGCTTTTCTATGTTTTCCGCAACGATACCTGCTTCTTCCCCGGTCAGATAACAGATTCCGATCATTGCATTGCCGCCATTTCCTTCCGGAACCGTGACCAGTTCCATTTTCCGGTTGACGCGGACAGAACTTTCATTTTCCACCAGATCACTGACCATGTACCAGGAGTAGGACTCGTACCGGTCAAAGGGATTCCGGTCGCACCAGATGTCACAGGGAATGATATACGCATTCTCCAGATGGCGTCTCACCAGCCTGACAGAATGTAAATTGTTTTTCGTCATATAGTCCGGATTAACCACCAGTTCCACACCAAACTCATCGATCAGATACTCATATCGCTCTTTCATAAATCCGACTACCACATAGATCTCCCGGATCCCGACTTCGTGAAGCTGGCGGATCTGCCTCTCGATCAGAGGTTCTTTGTTGACTTCCAACAGTCCTTTCGGCACCTCCGTGTTGATGGGAACCATCCGCATCCCGAAACCGGCTGCCAGGATAATCGCTCTTTTCGGAGACCGCTCCTGAAATTCTTTCTTTGCCCGGGAAGTCGGCCATAACTGCTCATCCAGATACCCCTGAGCCACCAGTTCTTTCACCGACCGATTCACCACCCCCAGCGAATGTCCGGAAGCTTCTGCCAGCATCCGCTGGTTGATAAAGGGAGTCTGTAATAATATTTTCATGATATCGCTTTCTTGTTTGTTCATATACAGTCTGTTTTCTCCTTTTGTGAACATTTGATTTATAAATAACCCGGTCTTCACCTGGAAAACCGGGTACGAATTACTCTTGTCATACTTTAGCACAATAAACAGGATTTGTCAAATTATCTCCCTGATTTTCTCCTGCAGGATCTTTCCCACCACTTCGGAAAACTGCTGAATATTCTCGATCCGCACAAAATCTCGTCCAAAGATCCGGTGAGCGGTCTGGAGTCCGCGCTCTGTCCCCATGAAAATACCTACGACCTGAATGCCTTTCCTTTTCAGGTGCTGTACCTGTTCGGTCGTGTCTTCCACTGCAATCTGATCCGTGTATTCTCTGTTTTTGTAAAATGCACCTTCTGCTGCGATCCGGTCATCCTGCGGGCTGCCATCGGTGAGGACGAGCAATAACTTTTTCTCCTGTTCACTGTTTTCCATCAGATGACCGGCTCCCCGAAGTGCCAGTCCGTCGCGGTTATTCCCCGCCGCCACATAGGAAAATACCTCTTCTGCCCGGTCTATCTCCCCGTAAGACTGAAACAACCGCAAAACCGTATATCCGCGAATACTGCAATAAGAATACACCTGTAGCGGAATCCTGCAAAGATCCAGACTTTTCACAAGAATATAGGATTGCGCTGCAATCTGTTCCTGACTGTCTTTCCGGGAGGAGGACGCATCAATCAGGATATCTACGGAGAACCCTGCATCTGATACCTCTTCTCTTTTTTCAAAGATTCTTGTATCCTCCAGATACAGTGCTCTCCATACCTGACTGGCACAGATTTTTCCCTGTCTTGCCCGTAAAGGAACGTCATCAAGGCGAGTATCCAGTTCCAGACGGAGTTTTTCTGTCATTCTGCGGATACTGTTCTCATAGATGGTTCGATTTTTCTCGTAATACTGCCGATTTTTTTCTGTCTGTCTTCTGCAATTCTCCCGGAACTCCTGAATCTCCTTTGCCTCTCTTCTGTCAATCTTCTTTTCCGCTTCAGCCGCTTTTTCGTTCCACCGTTCTCCGGCCGGAGAAACAGCCTTCGAATATCCTTCGGTTATATAAATATGGCTGTTTTTATGATTCTCTGTACACAATTCTTCTTCCATCAGTTTTTCTTCCCCGGGAGAACAGATACTGGAACCAAAACATCCCTCAATATACGCCCGGTCTTTTTCCCCGTCTCCCTTCCTGGAAAACTGAAGCAGATAATGTCTGGCTCTTTCCATGGTTCCTCCGTTTCCGGACTCTTCCCACACCGGATCGTCATACCGCTTTGTCTTCACGTAGGTAGCATGCATCTTGCCGATCGAATGAAATGCAGGCAGCAGTTTTTGCAGAAAATACGTTCCCCGCTCTTTTTTTACCGGCTTCGGTTCATAAGAAAAATATTTCCACAGGATCACTTTCATCCTGGCGATGATCTGTTCGATCTCCATATCTCCGGTAAACGTCAGTTCCTGAAGCAGTTCTTCCATTCTTCCGGATAACCCGGAGTCCTGACCCAGAATAGCCGCACAATGTCCGTTTCGCAGCTGATCAATCAGTTCATATTCTTTAAACGAACGATACCTCCCCAGATTTTCCTGTGCATATTCCTGGCGAAGATCCGTAAGTGCCGGCCGATGCGCCTGTTCTTTTTCGTATAATGCCTGTTCCAGACCGATCCACAGCATCCCCTGATACAGTTCCTCCTGCCTGCCACCGAGCATATGAAAAAATGTTTCCAGTTTTTGGGCATCATACCACTTATAACTGAGACCGATAATAATATTCAGATACATATCCGCCGTCCCATCCGGTGCATAGGCGAGAAACAGCGGTTCCAGCCCATATTGTTCCGCCGCTGCCCAAACAAAATTTCTCACTCTCCGTTCTTCCTGCATCTCCTGCTGTTCCATGTCTTTGCACTGTCCTTTTATTATGATAGAGTGTTTATGCGAATTCTTTTCTGCAAGAACCACATTTTTCTTCAAATAAATCTTCCGGTTTCATCTTTTTTGAGATTCGTCCCCGAATCGTATCCTGAATCAGTGTCTGCTCATATGGGTCAAAGGTTTTATTGGTAATTCCCATGTCCAGCGCATCCTGTACGTTCAATCCTTTTTCCATCAGTGCCACACCGTCAAGAAGCCCCCGAAGATCCATGGCACGGGAAGAAATCTGGGCATTTTCACACTTTTTCTGAAGATCCAGGTAGACGGCTGCCAGTTCTTTTGCACCTTCAGTTTTCAGTGTCGGATAGTGATCCTGTAATAACAAAATCAGGTGTTCCTGCGAGATCATCGGCATCCGGATCACCACAAAGCGGGAAACCAGTGCTTCGTTCAGTTCTTTTGTTCCCGCATACCCATAGTTCATCGTGGCGATGAAACGGGTGGCCGGGTGCAGGTCGATCCGCTCATATCCCGGCACATCGATGCTTCTTCGAAAGTCCAGCGTTCCATGAAGTACCGCCAGAGCTTCATTTTTTGCCATATTAATCTCGTCGAGCACCGCAAATCCACCATGCTGCGCCGCACAGCAGATCGGACCCGGACGGAAAATTACTTCCTGTTTTTTAAAAGTATCCATACCGATCAGAGATGCAGCATCCATATTGACATGAAACGATACATCCCACCGCGGTCTTGCGAATGCGGCGGCAAGATTTTCCGCAAAAATATTTTTTCCGGTGGCTTTATGACCAACAAGCAAAATATTTTTCCCGCATAAAAGTGCCGTCACTGCCCTTTCCCAGATATCTGTTCCATAATAAATGTTACTCGGAACGGGTATCCTGGACTGAAACTGTGGCTCCACGGGATATTGTTTTCGAAATTCAAGTATGGACTCCTTTAATTCCGGTCTGATCTGCAGAGGCTCTATGATATCAAACACCATTGATTACTTCCTTTCTGTTTCTTTCTGAAATGCTGTAACTATCATATCACAAATCTGTTATTTGTAAAATCAATCCGGTTGTGAAGCTGTTGCTTTCGTGATAAGATATCTGCATACATTATTTATGAGGGGGGAAGGTTCATGAAAAAATGTTCAAGCTGCGGTGCGGCTTATAATGACAGCACAAATTTTTGCAGTTCCTGCGGCACACGGCTGACTGCTGTGTCAGCACAAAGATCCAGACATCCCGGGCCTAAAAAGAAGCAGCACAGGCTCGTTGGCCGTCTGGCTGTTCCCGCTGTCGTTCTTATTCTTGTTTTATCCACCGTTTTTATTTTCTTCTGTCGAAAGGAGTATAAGCCTTTGATCGTTGAACATAATCCATCTATCTATACCTACGAAGATCTGGTTTCAGATACTGATCTGTTAAAATCCCGTTATTCCTCCGTTTTCTCTGCGGACAGTCTCGGAGAAACTGCAGATGGGCGGCAGATTCTCCATTTTATTATCGGAAATGAAGATGCTTCCAGAAAAGTACTGGTCAACGGCGGTATTCACGCCCGGGAATATATCACCTGTCAGCTTGTCATGAAGCAGACAGTCTCTTTCCTTAAACATATAAAAAGCGGAGATTCCTACGGAGATATTTCCTATAAAGATCTGCTTCAGGATACAGCGATCCATGTGATCTGCATGGTAAATCCAGATGGTGTTTCCATCAGTCAACAGGGACTGGACGGTGTTCAGACCGATACAGTCCGGAAGAATCTGGAACAGATCTCACAGATGGATGGGGCTTCTCTTTCAGATAATGATTATCTCGAACAATGGAAATCCAATGCAAACGGTGTGGATCTGAACCGAAACTTTGATGCTTTATGGGACAGTTACGCGGATCCTGCCGGACGCCCATCTGCCGATCATTACAAAGGAACGGCACCCGGATGTGAGGCAGAAAGTAATGCTCTTATTCAGCTTACTCTACAGGAACACTTTTCCCGTACGATCAGCTATCACACACAGGGAGATGTCATTTACTGGTATTTCGGCCAGGAAGGCAGTCTCTACGACCAGACTCTCTCTTTTGCCAACACGATCGCTGCTGCAACAGGCTATCCACTGGACGCTGATTATCAGGCTCTCGATCCCGCCGGGTATAAGGACTGGGCGATTCTGAGTCAGGGGATTCCCAGTCTGACCATCGAAGTCGGCACCGGAGATACCCCTGTTTCACCTGATCAGTTTGAAACTATCTGGGAGGAAAATCAGTTTGTGTGGGAGGAAATGCTTAAAACGTTATAATTATACATAAAAGACAGCCATACAGGAGTAAATCTTTGTCTTCCTCTGTATGACTGTCTTTTTCGATTATTTGCTTACAGATTTGTATTTCTCAGATCCAGCTGTCATCTCCACCGGTGATCGCCAGGCTCAGCAGGGCATCCATTTTTTCTACTTCTTCCACACCTTCTATTTTCTCGATCAGTTCTGCGGTATCAAGAACATCTTCCAGGGACTCATCCGGACCGATTTCATAGTCAATCTCGGCTTCGCAGTCCGGGCATGGGATTTTTTTCATCGTCTGCAGGGACAGGAATCGATTGCCGCATTTTTTACATTCATAAAATCCGCACTCTTTGGTGCCGTCTGGTACGTAATACATTATTTTATACTCCTCTTTTCTTTCTGAGAATAAGCAAAAAAGTCATCCGCTTTCTTATCAATTTTACCATTCCCACAACCGGATAGCAAGTATCACGACTGCCTGCTTTATTTTCATCTTGCTATTTTCCCCTGGAACAGATACAATAAGTACAGATCTTTTCCATCCTGTGGCTAGGGGTAAATCAATTTTTATACAGGGAGAATTCTAATTATGATACGTTTTAATAATGATTACAATCACGGTGCCCATCCTGAGATTCTGGAGGCGTTGCGTGCTGTCAATGATAATAGTTTTGGAGGGTACGGTGAAGATGAATGGTGTAAAAAAGCAGCCGACCTGATCAGAGAAAGAGTTCATTGCCCGGATGCAGCCATTCACTTTTTCCCGGGTGCTACGCAGGCAAACTTTATCGTGATCGCCAGTGCGCTTTCTTCTGTTCAGAGTGTGATCGCTGCAGATACAGGACATATTAACTGTCACGAGGCAGCTTCCGTGGAAAATACAAACCACAAGATTCAGACGATTCCAAATACAGACGGAAAAATCACCGCCACACAGATTGACGCATGCGCCGGTGCTTATTATGAGGAAAACGAACCGGAATATTATACAGAACCTAAGATGGTTTATTTGTCTTTTCCTACCGAACAGGGCACTTTGTATTCACTGGAAGAGTTAAAAGCAATCCGTAAGGTTTGTGATAAATATGGAATGTATTTGTTTGTGGACGGCGCACGTCTTGGATATGGACTTGGTGCTGTGGAAAATGATATCAGCGTTGAGGATTTTGCAGCTCTTACGGATGTTTTTTATTTTGGCGGAACAAAATGCGGCGCTTTGTTTGGTGAGGCTGTGGTTATCACTTCGAATGATCTGAAACGGAGATTTAAAGCTTTTATGAAGCAAAACGGAGCAGTTCTGGCAAAGGGATGGCTTCTGGGACTGCAGTTTTATACGTTGCTGGAGAATGATCTTTATTTTGAAATCACGAAAAAAGCGGATGTGCTGGCTATGAAAATCCGGGATGCTTTTGCAAAGAAAGGGATTCCTTTCTGGGTAGAGAGTCCTACGAATCAGCAGTTTGTGATTTTGAATGAAAAGCAGCAGGAAGTGCTTGGACAGAATTATACATTTGAAAAAACCGGAAGTACACCGGACGGGGTTATTGCGAGATTTTGTACGAGTTGGGCTACCACAGAGGAAGAAGTGGCTCAGTTGATCGGGGATATTGAGAAATTGTAACTTGTCTGTTGTTCGTTCGAAGAGGGAGCTTCAGGACTTCAGGACGGACGAAAGGACGGACGAAAGGACGGACGAAAGGGAGTGCATGCCCGTTGGGAGCGGACAACCGCTGGTAACGCAAATCTGAGCTAATCGTCAACTCCGACTATGTTCACGAGGGTCGGCTGACCCTCGTGAAAGTCTGCGTAGACGCTGGATCTCATCTTTGCTAAAAGCACCAGCAAAAAAGGCTGTCCGCCCCCACCGGGCATGCACTCCCTTTCTGGGTATTGGCTGTAAACAAAACAAAAAGTCTTTTCTGAACGTCTTAGTCGAGGTTAATAAACCGGTTTCTATCCTTTATTTATTTTTATATTTTCGGGCAATCTCCTGCATTTGCTCCCATTTCTGTTCCATGTCCCACACCAGTTTCAGCTGTGTTCTCGCACGATCCAGATTGTGGGTCGGATAATCAACCTTAAAGTATGTATCCCCGGAGAGATAATCTGTCAGGAATCTCATACCACACTCATAAGTCATTACCTTCGCCCCGATCGGCAGACACTCAATCTCCATATCGGTCAACGC
>NZ_JALFPR010000159.1:0-24978 GCF_022785585.1 Oliverpabstia sp.
TGAGCAGGAACTGTTCTACCACATCGTTGCTGACGGAGCAGAACAGATCGTAAAACCTGCGCAGGCTGCAGTTGTCACCCGTGTACTGGAAGCAATCTATGAGTCTGCAAAGAGCGGTAAGACAATTTATTTTGATTAAAAGAGTTTTTTGGAAGCTATATTCAATAAACAGAGGGTCAGTCGTGATGGACTGGCCCTTTTCAAATGCCTGTTTCCTGGATAAATCGTAAAAATTTCGAAAATGGTCGGTGAAGCAATCTTGAAAGTTAATTATCAAAATGCTAATATAGTACGGAGTGTCATGTATTATCCCTGTAAATAACAGTAAAATCATGGAAAATGATTTACAGGAAGATGAACGTGGAAGAGAATGATACAATGGATTAGAAAGAGGTATTTTATAATTTGAACTCAAAAATATCAACAAATGTATTTGAAGAGGCCGGAATAACGCCGGAAACCCTTATAAAACTGGGACTTCCGCAAGACAGTAGGTCATTATCACCGATGATGGTCCATTACTGTCAGACAAAATGTGCGTATAAAGATTCGATTCTTTTTTATCGTCTTGGGGACTTTTATGAAATGTTTTTTGAGGATGCGAAAACTGTCTCCCGTGAACTGGAACTTACACTTACCGGCAAAGACTGTGGTCTTTCTGAACGGGCTCCGATGTGCGGGATTCCGTATCACGCAGCAGAAACATATATCAATCGTCTGATCGATAAAGGGTATAAAGTAGCCATCTGCGAACAGGTAGAGGATCCGAAAACGGCAAAGGGAATCGTAAAAAGAGAAGTGACCCGTGTTGTGACACCGGGAACGAATCTTAATATGCAGGAACTGGATGAAGGAAAGAATAATTATCTGATGGCCATCGTATGTGTGGGGGATCATTTTGGGGTATCCACTGCAGATATCACAACCGGTGATTGCTATGTGACAGAGATTGATGAGGAGCGGAAACTCTGGGATGAGATCAATAAGTTCCTTCCGGCAGAGATCATCTGTAATGACGCTTTTCTGGTCTCCGGTGTGGATGTGGACGACCTGAGGAACCGTCTGCATATCTCTGTGTTTGCACTGGAATCCTGGTATTTTGGAGATGATCTGTGTAAGCAGACATTACTGGAGCATTTTAAGATTTCCTCTCTTGAGGGGCTGGGACTGGCTGATTATGACAGCGGTGTGATCGCAGCCGGTTCCCTGTTCCGGTATCTTCTGGATACCCAGAAAAATACCATGGAGCATATGAATAAAATTATCCCGTATACTACAGAACGCTATATGGTTATCGACAGTTCTTCAAGAAGAAATCTGGAACTGGTGGAGACCCTGCGGGAAAAACAGAAACGCGGCTCCCTTTTGTGGGTGCTGGATAAGACGAAAACTGCCATGGGTGCCCGTATGCTGCGAAGCTTTGTGGAACAGCCATTGATCGATGCAGATGCGATCAACGAACGACTGGATGCGGTAACGGAACTGAACATGCAGGCGATGCTTCGCGAGGAGATCCGGGAATACCTGAATCCGATATACGACCTGGAACGTCTGGTCAGTCGGATCAGTTATCGTTCTGCGAACCCGAGAGATCTGCTGGCATTTAAAATGTCTCTGGAAATGATTCCTCATATTAAGAATCTGCTGGCGAACTTTACCAGTCCGCTGCTGGTACGCATTAACGAACAGATGGATGGCCTGGAAGATCTGTATACACTGTTAGAAGCCTCCATTACGGAAGATCCACCACTGGCAGTCAAAGAAGGCGGGATCATCCGGGAAGGCTATAATGAACAGGTAGATACCTATCGGAATTCCAAAACCCAGGGAAAATCCTGGCTGGCACAGCTGGAAGCAGAAGAGAAAGAAAAAACCGGTATCCGGAATCTGAAGATCAAATATAATAAAGTATTTGGCTATTATCTTGAAGTGACGAACAGTTTTAAAAATCTGGTGCCGGAATACTATACAAGAAAACAGACGTTGACCAATGCCGAGCGCTATATCACACCGAAGCTAAAAGAACTGGAAGATATGATCCTCGGTGCGGAAGATAAATTATTTGCCCTGGAATACGATCTGTTCTGTCAGGTGAGAGAAGAACTGGCTGCACAGATTCCGCGAATCCAGGAGACAGCGAAAGCCATCGCGCAGCTGGATGTCTATGCATCGTTATCTGTGGTCGCCCAGCGCAATAACTATGTACGCCCAACAGTCAATACAAAAGGTGTGATCGACATCAAAAATGGCCGCCACCCGGTTGTTGAAAAGATGATCAACAACGATATGTTTATTGCAAATGATACCTATCTGGACAACGGCAGCAAGCGTGTCTCCGTGATCACCGGACCGAACATGGCAGGAAAATCCACTTATATGCGGCAGACTGCCCTGATCGTTTTGATGGCGCAGATTGGTTCTTTTGTTCCGGCAGAAAAAGCAAAGATTGGTGTGGTAGACCGGATTTTCACCCGTGTCGGAGCTTCGGACGACCTGGCCAGCGGACAGAGTACGTTCATGGTGGAGATGACAGAGGTGGCCAATATTCTTCGCAATGCGACTGCGAAAAGTCTGTTGATCCTGGATGAGATTGGCCGTGGAACCAGTACCTTTGACGGACTATCCATTGCCTGGGCAGTTATCGAACACATCAGTAATACAAAACTTCTGGGGGCAAAGACTCTGTTTGCTACCCACTATCACGAACTGACAGAGCTGGAAGGAAAGATTCCGGGCGTTAATAATTACTGTATCGCGGTGAAAGAACGGGGCGATGATATCGTATTTTTACGAAAAATCGTAAAAGGTGGTGCCGATAAAAGTTATGGTATCCAGGTGGCAAAGCTTGCAGGTGTTCCGGATAGTGTTCTGGATCGTGCAAAAGAACTGGTGGATGAACTGGTACATACGGATATTACCAGTACATTTAAAGATCTGGCAGAGAATTCCAGAAAGACAAAACCGAAAGCCGTACATTATGATGAAGTGGATCTGGAACAGATTTCCCTGTTTGATACGGTACAGGATCAGGATATCATAGAGGAACTAAAAAATCTGGATATTACGATGCTGACACCGATGGATGCGATGAATACGTTATATCGGTTACAGAATAAATTAAAAAATCGATGGTAAACGAAATATAGCAGATGTTATAGCTTAGGAAGGAAATAGATCGATGAAACGACAGATTTCAGTCTTGGATCAGAGTACAATTGATAAGATTGCAGCAGGAGAGGTGGTGGAGCGCCCTTCTTCGGTTGTAAAAGAACTGGTGGAAAATGCCATTGATGCGGGAGCCAGTGCGATTACTGTGGAGATCAAGGAAGGCGGTACCACATTTATCCGTATCACCGATAATGGTACAGGTATTGAAAAAGAACAGGTTCCGCTGGCATTCCTTCGTCATGCGACCAGCAAGATCCGTAAAGTGGAAGATCTTTCGTTGATTTCTTCTCTTGGATTTCGTGGCGAGGCGCTGTCGAGTATTGCTGCTGTTTCCCGTGTGGAACTGATCACAAAACCCCATGAACAGCTGATCGGAGTCCGCTATCAGATTGAGGGCGGTATGGAAAAGGGAATGGAGGAGATCGGTGCGCCGGACGGAACGACTTTCCTGATACGGGATCTGTTTTATAATACGCCTGCAAGGGCAAAATTCTTAAAGACACCGACTACAGAAGCCGGTTATATCAGCAGTTTTATCGAACAGCTGGCACTGTCGCATCCGCATATTTCTTTCAAATATATGCAAAACGGTCAGACGAAACTGCATACTTCCGGAAATAATAATCTGAAAGAAGCGATTTATCAGATCTACGGGAGAGATATTACCAGGGAACTGATTGAGATCCATACAAAAGACCGGGAAGAGACGATCCGAATCGATGGATTTATCGGGAAACCGGTAATTTCCAGGGGAAACCGTAATTTTGAAAATTATTATGTCAATGGACGATATGTAAAGAGTAAGATCGTGACAAAAGCAGTGGAAGATGCTTATCATACGTTTATGATGCAGCATAAATATCCGTTTACCTGTCTTCATATTCAGATCAAAGGCTCTGATGTGGATGTCAATGTGCATCCGACCAAGATGGAAGTACGTTTTTCTGATCAGGAACTGATCTACCGACAGATTTATCAGACAATTATACAGGGTCTGCAGCACAAAGAACTGATTCCACAGGTGACGATTGGAAAAGACCGTTTGGCGGTACGTCCTGCGAACCGGGATAAAGCACCGGAACCTTTTGAGGTACAGCGCCGGCAGATCGAACAGCCGAGAGGATATCAGATGCAGCAGAAAGTGCAGCCGGAAGAGTTGAAAAACCGTGCGAAAGCGGCTAACCCGATAGCTGACAGGACAGTAGCAGTGGCAGCTTTCGGTGAAGAAACTCACAAAGGATCGGTTGTAAGGGAGCAGGGAACGGGATGTTACGGAGAAAAGCGTGAGACTGGATACAGGAATGAGAATCCGGCGAAGCAGAATCCGAATTTGCAGGCAGGACAAGTCGTTTCAGACAGAAGAGACAATATAGCTGCTCCGGGTGTTCAGAAGGCTGAACAGATGGATCTTTTTGACGGAAAACTGCTAAGTCCGGAAGCAAAAAAACATCACAAGATCATCGGACAGGTTTTTGATACGTACTGGCTGGTACAGATGGAAGATAAACTGTATATCATTGACCAGCATGCGGCTCACGAAAAAGTGTTGTATGAACGAATCGTAAAAGAGATGAAAGAACGGAATGTAAGTTCACAGATCGTCAGCCCGCCGATCATCATTTCTCTGAATCTGGAAGAACAGGAGAAAATGAAAAAGTATCAGAATATTTTTAAAACCCTTGGGTTTGAGATTGAATCCTTTGGAGGAAGGGAATACAGTATCCGGGCAGTGCCGCAGAATCTGTTCGGAATGACAGAACAGGGATTTTTTATTGAAGTACTGGATCATCTGGAGGAGGATCCATCCTCAAAAACGCTGGATGTCCTTTCGGATCGGATGGCGACCATGGCGTGTAAGGCAGCGGTGAAGGGAAATCAGAAGTTATCGCTTCGGGAGACAGAAGCACTGATCGATGAACTGTTGCAGTTGGAGAATCCGTATAACTGTCCCCATGGCCGACCGACCATTATTTCCATGACCAAATACGAACTGGAAAAGAAATTTAAGCGGATTGTGTAGGTGAACAGAGTGAAGAAACCTTTGATTATATTAACAGGTCCTACTGCAGTAGGAAAAACAAGCCTTTCCATTGCACTGGCAAAAGCGGTGAACGGAGAAATTATCTCCGCGGATTCCATGCAGGTCTATCGTCATATGGATATCGGTTCCGCAAAGATTCGACCGGAGGAGATGCAGGGAGTCCCCCATCATCTGGTGGACTGTCTGGAGCCGGATGAAGAATTTAATGTGGTACGGTTTCAACAGATGGCAAAAGAAGCCATGAAAGGAATCTATGACCGCGGGCGGATTCCTGTACTGGTGGGCGGTACCGGATTCTATATCCAGGCAGTAACCGGAGATATTGATTTCACTGTGCATGGAGAGGATACGACTTATCGGCAGATGCTGGAAGAAAAAGCAAAGACTGAGGGAGCGCAGGTGCTTCATGAGATGCTTGCTGCTGTGGATCCTGCATCTGCGGCGGCGATTCATGCAAACAATGTAAAACGGGTGATCCGTGCACTGGAATATTACCGGCAGACGGGAAAGCCGATTTCTCAGCATAATGAGGAGCAGCGCCAGAAAGAGTCCCCATATAATCTGGCGTATTTTGTGTTAAATGATGAAAGAACCCGTCTGTATGAACGAATCGATGCCAGAATTGACCAGATGCTTGCCGATGGATTGATCGATGAAGTGAAAAGACTGAAAAAAATGGGCTATCATAAAGGAATGGTGTCCATGCAGGGACTGGGATATAAAGAAATTCTTTCTTATCTGGATGGTACCTGGTCGCTGGAAGAAGCGATTTATGTATTAAAACGGGATACCAGACATTTTGCCAAGCGGCAGATCACCTGGTTTAAGAGAGAACGTCAGGTGGAATGGTTTGACAAGCAGGATTTTGGGTATGATGCACAGGTGATTCTGGATGCCATGCTTGCTTCATTAAGAGAGAAAAAAATAATCAGGTGAGCGTGGAAAATTTCAAATAAATTATAAGATATGCATGAAAGGAAAAACAGAAAATTATGGATACGGCAATAACAAAAGAAATGTACAAAGAAATGGGAATTGATGGGAAAGTCTATTCTTTCGGACAGGAAATTGCTGAGAGTCTGAAACAACGATTTGAGGAGATCGATCGTGTGGCAGAGTATAATCAGTTGAAGGTGGTTCATGCCATGCAGCAGTGTCGTGCCAGTGAAGCCTGCCTGTATGCTTCCAGCGGTTACGGATATAACGATGTGGGAAGAGATACCCTCGAGGAGATTTACGCGGCTACATTTCATACAGAATCCGCTCTGGTACGTCCACAGATTGCCTGCGGAACCCATGCGCTTGCTGTTGCACTGGCAGGTAACCTGCGTCCGGGAGATGAACTTCTCTCTCCGGTAGGAAAGCCATATGATACTTTGGAAGAAGTGATCGGTATCCGGCCATCAAACGGTTCTCTGGCGGAATACGGGGTTTCCTATCGGCAGGTGGATCTGCTGGAAGATGGTTCTTTTGATTTTGAAAATATCAAAAAAGCAATCAATGAGAAAACAAAACTGGTAACTATCCAGCGTTCCAAGGGGTACCAGACCAGACCTACACTTTCTGTAGCAAGGATCGGACAGCTGATTGATTTTATAAAAGAGATCAAACAGGATGTGATCTGCATGGTGGATAACTGTTATGGTGAGTTTGTAGAAACGATAGAGCCTACAGATGTAGGAGCAGATCTGATAGTAGGTTCTCTGATCAAGAATCCAGGTGGCGGACTGGCTCCGATCGGTGGTTATATTGCAGGAAAGAAAGAATATGTAGACAACGCAGCATACCGCCTGACTTCTCCGGGACTCGGAAAAGAAGTAGGGGCAACACTGGGCGTAAATCAGTCTTTCTATCAGGGATTTTTCCTTGCACCAACAGTTACGGCAGCGGCTCTGAAAGGTGCGATTTTTGCAGCCAACGTGTATGAACGTCTTGGCTTTGCAGTAGTTCCGAACAGTACGGAGAGCCGCCACGATATCATTCAGGCAGTCACCTTCGGAGCACCGGAAAAAGTAATTGCTTTTTGTAAAGGCATCCAGGCAGCAGCGCCGATCGACAGCTATGTGGATCCTGAACCCTGGGCGATGCCGGGATATGACAGCGATGTGATCATGGCAGCAGGTGCATTCGTACAGGGTTCTTCTATTGAACTGAGTGCGGACGGACCGATCAAGCCTCCGTATGCGGTATATTTTCAGGGCGGACTGACCTGGCAGCATGCAAAACTTGGTATTATGATGAGCTTGCAGAAACTATATGAAAAAGGACTGGTAGAACTTCCATGAAAAGAGTTGTGATCATAGGCGGTGGGGCTTCCGGAATGATGGCAGCGATCCAGGCCGCCCGGGCGGGAGCCGCGGTTACGCTTTTAGAACACAATGAGAAACCCGGGAAAAAGATTCTTGCAACAGGAAACGGACGATGTAATCTGACAAATCTTGTACAGGAACCTTCCCGATATCGGAGCAGCCAGCCGGATTTCCCATGGAAAATCATTACACAGTATCCATTAGAAGATACACTGGCATTCTTTTCGGAACTTGGAATCTATATAAAAGACCGGGGTGGCTGGGTATATCCGTACAGCGATCAGGCAGCAGGTGTTGCACAGGTTCTCGAGATGGAAGCAAGACATCAGAAAGTGAAGATAAAAACTACGGAAGAGGTGACAGATATTCTCCGGGAAGATGACCGGTATCTGGTGAAGACAGCTACCTGGAAGTATCCCTGTGACAGCGTGATCGTAGCCTGCGGAAGTCCGGCGTCAAATGTAGAGGGGAGCAGTGCAACAGGTTATGCACTGGCCGAAAAACTGGGACACGCAATAGTGAAACCGTTACCGTCGTTGTGTGGAATCCGTGGAAAAGACAATTATTATCCGAAATGGGCAGGAAGCCGGATGGATGGCCGCATCATTTTGGAAGTGAACGGAAAAATCATCGGACAGGAACAGGGAGAGATTTTATTTACGGAATATGGAATATCCGGAATCAGTGTTTTCCAGCTGAGCCGTTATGCAGTGCGTGAGGCTGCGGAAGGAAAAACAGCTGTTTATCATCTGGATCTGATGCCAAAGCTGACAAAAGAAGAACTCGTACAATATCTGGCAGACAGACAACGGCAGAATGGCACTTATAAGAATCCACAGGAATTACTGATCGGACTGCTTCCGAAGAAGATAATAGATGTTCTGGTAAAGAAAACTTATGAACCGGAAAAGATCGCAGAGAAATTAAAAGACTGGCAGATATCTGTAAAAGGAGCATACGCACTGCGACAGGCACAGATCTGTTCCGGAGGTGTGGATCCGGAAGAACTGACGGATCACTTAGAATCCCGTCTCTATCCGGGAGTTTATTTTGCAGGAGAAGTGATCGATGTGGATGGTCCATGTGGTGGATATAATCTACAGTGGGCATGGTCGAGCGGAGCAGTGGCCGGAAAAGCTGCGGCCAGGGAAGGGAAAATATTATGATTCGTATTTCACAGTTAAAATTGCCGGTGGATCATACTCCGGATGCACTGGAAAAGAAAATCTGTCAGCAGTTAAAGATAAAAAAAGAAGAGATTTCTTCCTGGAAGATTGTACGCCGATCCCTGGATGCACGGAAAAAGCCGGATTTGAAATTTGTTTATGTGGTTGATGTGGATACCCCCAAGGAACGGAAAATCCTTCATCGCATGCAAAAGGTTAACGATAAAAATATTATGTTAACAAACAAAACGGAATATCAATTTCCTGCAGGAGGAACTGAGAAACTAAAACAGCCGCCGGTTGTCATCGGAAGTGGTCCGGCAGGATTGTTTTGCGCATGGGCACTCGCAAAAGCAGGACTTCGACCGGTTGTTTATGAGCGTGGAGAGAAAGCATCAGAACGAAAGAAAACGGTTGATCAGTACTGGAAAGACGGTATTCTGGACCCGAACAGCAATGTGCAGTTCGGTGAAGGGGGCGCCGGTACATTTTCGGATGGCAAATTGAATACTCTGGTAAAGGATCCGGTGGGAAGACATAGAAAAGTATTGGAGATTTTTGTTCAGGGAGGCGCACCGGACCACATTTTATATGAACAGAAACCCCATCTTGGTACGGATCAGCTGATTGGTATCGTCACATCGTTGCGGGAACAGATTGAACAGATGGGTGGGAGATTCTGTTTTACAAAACAGGTAACAGATCTGGATATCTGCGATGGAAAGATCTGTCGGATCCAGCTGAACCGGAATGAGTGGATAGAAACACAGGTCTGTATTGCGGCTGTTGGACACAGTGCCAGAGATACCTTTTCTATGTTAAAAAGACATGGGATCTATATGGAAGCAAAATCGTTTGCGGTAGGTGTGCGTATCGAACATCCGCAGAAGATGATCAATCTGAGCCAATATGGACAACCGAAGGTAAAAGAACTTGGTGCTGCCAGCTATAAACTGACACATCAGCTGGAAAACGGAAGAGGAATCTATTCGTTCTGCATGTGCCCGGGTGGTTATGTAGTGGATGCTTCTTCTGAAAAAGGTTATCTTGCGGTCAACGGTATGAGTTATCAGGCACGGGACAGCCGGAATGCAAACAGTGCTATGATCGTAACGGTTTCACCGCAGGATTATGTGACGTATGGAATGGAGTATCTGCAGCGGATGGGGGAGGATGCTCTTGCGGCTGAACTGGATCAGAATCCACTGGCAGGAATATTCTTTCAGCGGTATCTGGAGCAGAAAGCTTATCAGCTTCATGAAGGCAGGATTCCCGTACAGACCTATGGTGATTTTCATGAAAGAAAAGAGACAAAAGCTTTTGGTGAAGTTGAACCATGCATCCGTGGAAGATATGCTATGAGTAATCTGCGGGAGATCTTCCCGGATTTTCTGGCAGAATCGCTGGATCTTGGAATCGCTGCCTGTGGAAGAAAGATTCATGGATTTGACCGACCGGATGCAATCCTTTCCGGTGTGGAGAGCAGAACCTCTTCTCCGGTCCGGATCTCTCGAAACGAGCAGATGGAAAGTAATGTCCGGGGGTTTTATCCCTGTGGAGAAGGTGCCGGCTATGCCGGTGGGATTACTTCAGCTGCAATGGACGGTCTGCGGGTGGCCGAGGCTGTCTGTAAAAAATATTGCTTATAAATCAGGAATCTTGAATTCACAGAAAATTTATGATAAGATAAATCAAAGTCTGGCAAACAGACTTTCGCTCTCAGCCTGAAGAGATCCTGGCAAGGAGAGCTATTTATGAAATATTCACAACGTATTCAGGAACTTCCGCCGGACGAACGCCCATATGAAAAATGTCTTCATTCCGGACCGGAGAAGCTGACAGACAGCGAACTTCTGGCTGTTGTTCTACGATCCGGTACCCCTGGAAGCTCCTCTGTACAACTGGCCGATGAGGTTTTGCATCTTGGACAAAATGAACAGGGTCTGCTTGGAATCTATCATCTTTCCATGGAAGATCTGATGCAGATTCGGGGAATCGGCCAGGTAAAAGCCGTACAGATCAAATGTATTGGAGAACTATCCAAGCGGATTGCAACCAGAGAAGCCGGAAAACTTCTGGATTTTCACAGTCCGGACACAATTGCAGCGTATTATATGGAACGGATGCGGCACGAAGAGCAGGAGCAGATGATTTGTACGATGTTAAATACAAAAAATCAATTTTTAGGTGACGAAGTGATCTCGAGAGGAACAGTTAATTCTTCTCTGGTATCGCCAAGAGATCTCATCCTTGCGGCCTTTCGTCACCGGGCTGTCTATATGATCCTGGTGCATAATCATCCCAGCGGTAATCCGGAACCAAGCAAAGACGATCTTCTTTTTACAAAAAGAGTATGGGAAGCCGGAGCACTGGTAGATATTCCACTTCTGGATCATATTGTGATAGGGGATCAGCAGTATTTCAGCTTTCGACAGGAGGGGTTGCTTTCCTGACAGAGATATTGCCGGAATATAGCGGTTCGGTGAAAGCGGTGAACCGTTATGTTGGGATATGCAAAACAGAAGGGATATGCATTTATGTTTAAAAACCATGTATATGGAATTGACCTGGGCAGTAATATGATCAAGATTTACTCTCAGAACAGTAATGAAATCTTAAAAGAGAAAAATATGATTGCCATTCGCAACAAAGATACTGTACTTGCCGTTGGAGATGAAGCATATGAAATATACGAAAAGAATCCGACAAATGTAAAGGTATCTTCTCCGATGCTCAATGGTATGATCGCAAACATCAGTCACCTGGAGATCATGCTTCAACTGCTGCTGGACAAGACCGGACGCAGCGTTGGGCGGCACCCGGTGATTTATTTTGCTGTTCCGGTAGATATGACAGAGATAGAAAAGCGTGCATATTACAGTATCGCCCATACCGGACAGCTCAGACAAAGTAAGGTACTTCTGGTGGAACGTCCGATTGCAGATGCACTGGCACTTGGCATTCCGATCATGCGTACCAAGGGATCCATGATCGTAAACATTGGAGCAGCTACAACAGAGATTTCTGTTATTGCAGATACCCGTGTGATCATCAGTAAGGTGATACCCGTAGGCGGTGACCGTCTGACACAGGATATCCTAACAACGATCCGCAGAAAGCTTAATTTTTCTATCAGTGAACGTACAGCCGGAAGATTGAAAGTATCTCTTGCAAATCTGGAACAAGATACGAAGGATGCGAGAAAAATCATCGGTATTGACTGTGTGAGCGGTTTGCCAAGAGAACGCGTGATTACTTCTCCGGCAGTAAATGAGGCGATCACTCCGGCGATTTGTGAGATCATCACAGAGATTCGGGCTTTTCTGGAGCGTATTCCACCGCAGATACATAAAGTGATCTTATCAGAAGGGATCTATCTTACCGGTGGCAGTACACATCTGCCATATATTGACAGGGTTCTGTCCAGGCAGATCGGCTGCCCGATCCTGCTGTCACATTATTATGAACTGTGTACGATCTATGGGCTGAAAGAAATTATCACCCACGATGCACTTCATCACTGGGCTTTCACTCCCAAAAAACAGAAATAAGGAGCTGTCATGAAAAAAAAGAACCAATATAAAATGAAAACAAAACATCTGATAACTATGATGACAATCCTGTGTCTCGGACTGATCGTCCTGTCTCTTTCAACCAGTTTTTCTTTTGCACCGGTGCGTAATGTCCTGGGTTATGTGATTGTTCCTTTTCAGAATGGGATTAATGAAGTGGGAAACTGGATGACGGATCAGAAAAACGGATTCCAGAGTATGAAAAAGCTGTCTGCGGAGAATGAAAAACTTCAGAAACAGGTGGATGAACTTCAGGCTAAAAACACCACACTGTCTCAGGACCAGGAAGAACTGGATCGTCTGAGAACATTGTATAACCTGGACACAGACTATTCGGAGTTTGAGAAAGTCGCTGCGCAGGTGATCGGAAAAGATACCGGTAACTGGTACAGCACGTTCCTGATCAACCGGGGAAGTTCAGATGGTATTGCGGTAGATATGAATGTTATCGCGGATGGTGGTCTGGTAGGAATCGTTACGGAAACCGGGGCACATTGGGCTACGGTTCGTTCGATCATTGATGACAGCAGTAATGTCAGCGCAACTGTCACATCCATTTCTCAGAACTGTATGGTAACGGGAGATCTGCAGATGATGGACGACGGTAAGATCCGTTTTATTCAGCTGACAGATAAAGAGGATCAGGTACAGGAGGGAGATAAAATCGTAACCTCTTCTGTCAGTAACAAATTTTTAAAAGGAATTCTGATCGGTTATATCAGTGAGGTTTCTACAGACGCCAATAAACTGACCAAAAGCGGTACGATCATTCCGGCAGTGGATTTTAATGATATTCAGGAAGTCCTGGTTATCAAGGAACTGAAGCAGCAGAAGACAGAGGATGTGACTTCGGAGGAATCACAGACACCAGATGACAGCACAACTCCGACACCGGATCCGACGCAGGATGCACAGGAGGATGAGAAACAATGAGAAGAAAGCTGATTCTGGCGGTATTGATTCTGCTGGCATTTGTCTTACAGGGAACCGTGTTCCAGACACTGTCCATCGCTTCCATCGTTCCCAATCTGCTTTTGATCCTCACAGTATCGTTTGGATTTATGAGAGGAAAAAAGGAAGGAATGTTCGTAGGATTTTTCTGCGGTCTCCTGATTGATATTTTTTATGGAAGTATGATTGGCTTTTATGCCCTTATTTACATGTATATTGGATTTTGCAATGGCTTTCTGTATAAAATCTTTTTTGATGAAGATGTAAAAGTGCCAATGGTACTGGTTGCCGGCAGTGATATCGCATATGGAGTACTTGTATACGGATTGCAGTTTATGCTCCGTGGGCGGCTGGATTTTTTCAGCTATCTGCAGCATATTATTCTTCCGGAGATGGTATATACAGTACTGCTTACAGCAGTTTTATACCGACCGCTCTATCGATTAAACCGCTGGCTTACGGAAAATGAATGGGAGGGACCCAAGTTACCTTGATGAGACGACCAAAAAAAAGACATAAAAAATTTATTATTCCACGGACTACAGTGCTGATTTTTATTTTCGCAGCTCTGAGTATGGTATTGATTCACCGCCTGTTTTCTCTGCAGATCATCCATGGACAGGAATATGCGGACAATTTCAGTATTATGACGACAAAAACGAGAACACTGAAAAGCACCCGAGGAAATATCTACGATCGAAACGGTCAGGTGCTTGCTTCCAACGAACTGTCCTATTCGATCACGCTGGAAGACAGTGGTGACTATGCAAATAATACAGAAAAAAACCGCAGCCTGAATGGAGAAATCTACAAGATTATCCAGATTATCGAAAGCAACGGAGATGCTATCAGCAGTGATTTCCGTATTAGTGTCGACAGTTCCGGAAACTACAGTTATGATGTGGAGGGTACAACACTGTCACGTTTTAAAGCGGATGTGTATGGACACAGTTATATTGACGATCTGACAACAGAGGAGGCAAATGCTTCCGCTCAGCAGATGGTAGAAGATATGCTGAAACGATATGAAATTCCATATGATCACAGTGACTATAAGGCTTCGGAACTGAAAAAAGCGCAGGAAGCCGGTCTTCCGGAGCAGCTGACAAAAGAAGAAACATTGAAGATTATATCGGTAAGATATGCACTTTCCACAACCAGTTTCCGAAAATATATTCCGGTAACGATCGCAACCGATGTTTCTGAAAATACGGTAGCTGCGATCCAGGAAAACAAGAGTCTGCTGGAAGGTGTGGATGTGCAGGAAGATTCCGTGCGTGTCTATACCGATAGTATTTATTTTGCACCGCTTCTTGGATATACCGGAAAGATTTCTTCGGACGAACTTGCAGATCTGCGGACAGAGAATCCGGATGCAGGTTACAGCACTACTTCTATTGTAGGAAAATCCGGTCTGGAGAAGGTTATGGAGTCGACGCTTCAGGGAAAAGACGGATCGGAAAAAGTATATGTAGATTATTACGGAAAAGTGTTACAGATCGGTGAAGATTCCAAAGAAGATCCGGTACAGGGCAATAATGTATATCTTACTATCGATAAAGATCTGCAGATTGCCTGCTACAAGGTGCTTGAACAGAAGATTGCCGGTGTGCTGGTAGCCAATATCCAGAACATCAAGACTTTCAAAGCAGATGAAAATACCGATGCATCCACGATCCCGATCCCAATCTATGATGTGTATTATGCGCTGTTAAATAATTCCGTAATCGATATCGATCATTTTACGGCAGCAGATGCCTCTGAGACTGAGCAGAAGATTGCGGCAGCATTGGAACGGAAGCAGGAAGAAATCTTCCGGAAAGTGGACGAACAGCTGACCGGAAGTGATACAAAACCATATAAAGACCTCAGCGAGGAGATGAAGGGATATGTCAGCTATATTGTCAATGATCTGCTGATGGACAAAACAGGTATTCTTTCTGAGACATCCATCGATAAGAATGATGAGATGTACAAGGCATGGACGAAAGATGAGACAATTTCTCTTCAGGAATATCTTACCTATGCGGCAAGCCAGAACTGGATCGATATTTCCAAGTTTTCAGATAAAAACACATATCTGGATTCCACAGAAGTATACCAGGAACTATCTGCATATATTTCAGATTATTTGTCTACTGATCAGGACTTCAGTAAGATGTTATACAAATATCTGCTTCTGGACGATGAAATTACAGGAAAGCAGCTGTGTACAGTACTGTATGAACAGGGAGTCCTTTCCACCGATGATGAGGACTATCAGAACTTCAAAGCCGGAAATCTTTCTGCGATGGATCTGATGCTTCATAAGATCAGTTCTCTGGAAATCACACCGGCGCAGCTGGCACTGGATCCTTGTTCCGGTTCTGTTGTTATCACAGATCCGTCCACCGGAGAGACACTGGCATGTGTATCTTATCCGGGATATGATAATAATCGTCTTGCTAACAATATGGATACAGATTATTACAGAAAACTGAATAAAGATTTGTCTACACCATTTTATAATAAGGCGACACAGGAACGTACGGCACCAGGTTCTACATTTAAACCGGTAACAGCGATTGCCGGTCTGTCAGAAGGAGTTATTACAGATAATGACTACATTTACTGTGGCGGCCGATTTGATAAACTGCAGGGAGCACCACTGAACTGCTGGTTGCTGAGCGGACATGGTGCACTTTCTATCAGGGATGGTATTGCCAATTCCTGTAACGTATTTTTCAGTGAAACCGCTTATCGTCTTGGACAGAATGCAGAAGGAACATTTAATGATAATACAGCGATGCAGCAGCTGATTAAGTATGCGAATCTGCTTGGGCTGGATAAAAAGTCCGGGCTGGAGATTTCTGAAGCATCGCCACAGGTTTCCAACGAACTGCCAATCCCGTCCGCTATCGGACAGGGTACTCACAGTTATACCACGTCTCAGCTTGCCAGGTATGCAACGGTTCTGGCGAGCAGTGGTAATGTATATAATCTTTCACTGTTAGATAAATCAACAGATTCCGATGGAAATCTGATTGAAGATTATACTCCGGAAATGATTGATCATGTGGAACTGAGTCAGGGGATCTGGGATGATGTCCATGTCGGTATGGAAGGCGTTATTACCAAATCCAACTGGGGTATTTTCCAGGATCTGAACGTTACACTTGCAGGTAAAACCGGTACAGCACAGCAGAGTAAAAACCGTGCAAACCACAGTTTATTTATCGGTTATGCACCGGCAGATAAACCACAGATTGCGTGGGCAATCCGTATTGCAAACGGTTATGCGTCAACAAACTCCGAACTGGTGGCAAAGGATATTCTGAACTATTATTTCGGACTGAAAGATGAAACAGAGATTCTTACCGGACAGGCAAGTACAGCCAGCAATTCCAACGCAGGTACAGACTGATCGAGATGCAAAAGACAGACAATATGAACAAATATCAGGAGGATTGGATATGAGTGAAGTAATTGTTGTTACATCCGGGAAAGGCGGGGTCGGTAAAACGACAACTGCTGCCAATATCGGTACCGGACTTGCGGCACTGGATAAAAAAGTAGTTCTGGTAGATACAGATATCGGCCTTCGAAATCTGGATGTGGTACTGGGACTAGAAAACCGAATTGTGTATAATCTGGTAGATGTCATCGAAGGAAACTGTCGATTAAAACAGGCGCTGATCAGGGATAAACGGTATGCCAATCTGTTTTTGCTTCCATCTGCACAGACCAGAGATAAAACCTCTGTTACACCGGAGCAGATGAAAAAATTATGTGAGGAACTGAAAAAACAGTTTGATTACATCCTGCTGGATTGTCCGGCAGGAATTGAGCAGGGATTTCGGAATGCCATCGCCGGAGCTACCAAAGCTCTGGTAGTGACAACACCGGAGGTTTCAGCGATTCGTGATGCGGATCGGATCATTGGTCTTCTGGAAGCGGAGGATCTGAGAGATATCCGTTTGATTATCAATCGCCTCCGCATGGATATGGTAAAACGGGGAGATATGATGTCCGTGGAGGATGTGTCGGATATTCTGGCAGTACCTCTGATCGGCATCCTCCCTGATGACGAACAGGTTGTAATTGCTACGAATCAGGGAGAACCTCTGGCAGGCAAGCCAGGTCTGTGCGGACAGGCTTATCTCAATATCTGTCATCGGCTTCTTGGTGAAGAAGTCCCCTTCCAGGATCTCGATGTGAAAAAAGGAATTTTGGGACGATTGTTTGGCAGATAGGAGGGAAGCAATGAGTATCTTCGGCAAAAAACGGAAAGCCTCTGGCACCATTGCAAAAGACAGACTCAAACTGCTTCTTATATCGGATCGGGTGAGCTGCTCACCTCAGACGATGCAGATGTTAAAAAACGATATGATAAAAGCTGCGGGAAAATACATACCTGTTGATGCAGGAAAGGTGACAATCTGTTTTCATCAGTCACCACCCGTTCTCACAGCAGATATACCGTTAAAATCCAGAAAGGATACAGGATCTTAACATGTTTAAACTTTACAGATTGAAAAATTATAATTTCCGGCTGATCATCTGGCTTCTGATGATCAGCGGAATCGGAGTGCTGCTGGTGGGAAGTGCAAAAGCTTCTCTGCAGTCGAGACAGCTGATCGGTGTGATTCTTGGTCTCGTGGTGATGGTTGTAGTTTCTTTGATGGACTACAGCTGGCTGTTGAATTTTTACTGGATCATCTACGGGGTAAACATTATAATGCTCCTGATCGTTCGGTTCTTCGGGGATTCTGCAGGTGGTGCTACCCGATGGCTGGATCTTGGCTTTGTACGTTTTCAGCCGACCGAGCTTTCGAAGATCTTGCTGATCATGTTTTTTGCTCGCTTTCTGATGGATCACGAAGATACCCTGAATACCTGTAAGACTATTCTGGCTTCCGTAGTGCTCCTTGCAGTGCCGCTGGTTTTAATAAAGATTCAGCCGGATCTGAAAAACACGATCACTGTTACGATTATATTCTGTCTGATGATGTATGTGGCAGGACTGAGTTATAAGATCATTGGTGGTATTCTGGGAGTTGCCATTCCGCTGGTTATTGTGGCATTCATTCTGATCACACAGACAGATATCAAGATTATTGACTCCTATCAGAAAGACAGAATCATGTCCTGGATGTACCCGGAAGACGAGACCTACAAAGATGATGTTATCCAGCAGCAAAATTCAATTACAGCTATTGGTTCCGGTGAACTTACCGGAAAAGGATATAATAACAACAAAGTTTCCTCTGCAAATAAAGGAAATTTTGTTACTCAGATTCAGACAGACTTTATCTTTGCGGTTGCAGGTGAAGAACTTGGGTTCATCGGAAGCGTTTTTATCATATTACTCTTGTTCCTCATTGTGGTTGAATGTATAATTACAAGCAGAAAGGCCAAGGACCTGTCCGGTAAGATTATATGTTGCGGCGTAGCAGGCGTCGTTGGCTTCCAGAGTTTTCTGAACATCTGTGTAGCCACCGGCGTTCTTCCAAACACAGGAACACCGCTTCCCTTTGTAAGTTATGGTTTGACATCTCTGGTCAGTCTGTATATTGGTATGGGTCTGGTATTAAACGTAGGTTTGCAAAACAGAAGATATTTGGGAGGAGAAAAAAATGAACATTGGCTTCATCGCACACGAATCTAAGAAAAAACTGCTTCAGAATTTTTGTATTGCATACAGAGGAATCCTCAGCAAGCATCAGCTTTATGCCACCGGGACATCCGGGCGTCTGATTGAGTAGGCTACGAATCTGGACGTCCATAAACTTCATGCGGGACATGTGGGCGGCGAACAGCAGATGGCATCTATGATTGAACAGAATCAGATGGATCTGGTGATTTTCCTTTGCGGACCATAACAGGAGAAAAAGCATGAACCGGATGCACATAAAATTTTCCGTTTATGTGATACACATATTATTCTGCTGGCAACAAATCTTGCCACAGCGGAACTTCTGATCAAATCCCTGGAAAGAGGAGAACTTGACTGGCGTGAAATGTATAAAAAATAGAAAACGATTATTGAAACTTATCAAAAAAAAGTATCGGGATACACTGATTCTTACAGGGATTCTGATTCTGTTTTTTGGTGTGGGAATTACCGCACTCGTACTTCTCCGCCGCTCTTCACAGCTGGATATGACTTCAGCTTATTCGGTAAAAGAAGAGATGTACGGTACACATGGTGCAGAAATCAGTACACAGAAAGCCGATTCCTTTGCCTCGTCATATGCAGTTTCCTCCGGAAATATGAGTCTGGAAGGTGTTGCGATCAGTGATACGACAAAAGCCGGTCTTTTCGATCTGGATCATGGATCTGTGATGTTTGCTCAGAATATTCATGAAAAATCATATCCGGCGAGTATCACAAAAATTATGACAGCGATTCTGGCATTTAAGCATGGGAATATGGACGACATAGTGACAATTCCGGCAGAGGCTCTGAACCAGGAATCCGGTTCCACAGAGATTGGCTTTCAGGAAGGAGATCAGGTAACACTGGATGAACTTCTTCATGGTCTGCTGATCTATTCCGGGAATGATGCTGCGGTTGCTATAGCACAGCATATCGGCGGAAGCGTGGATCAGTTTGTGGAAATGATGAATCAGGAAGCACTGGAGCTTGGTGCAACCAATACACATTTTGCCAATCCTTCAGGACTGCAGGATGAAAATCATTATACAACAGTATACGATATTTATCTGATGTTACAGGAAGCGATGACGTATCCACATTTTCTGGAGATTGCACAGCTTAGTTCTTATAATCTTACCTGTAACAGAGGTGAGCAGGAAGTAACTTTTCATCTGGATGCTACCGATCAGTATCTGACCCGTCAGGTGACGGCACCGAAGAATGTGACGGTGCTTGGCGGTAAGACCGGTACAACATCAGATGCAGGCTCCTGTCTGGCACTGTTGAGCCAGAATGCCTATGGGGAACCGTATATTTCTATTGTTCTTCACGCGGCAAATAAGACGAATCTGTACACGTATATGAATCAGTTGCTTTCTGCGATCAATCAGTAGAATCAGCTGATTTTCAAAAATATCAGAAACAGGAAAGAAATGCACCAGGCGTTGTGCGTTTATTTCCTGTTTTTTTTGAAATTTTTCAGATTTTTTCAAATTTACCATTGTATTTCTTGGTGAAATATTCTATAATTACAACAACAGAACAGTACTTTTTGGTAATATATACCAGAAATCAAAGGAGGAAACTGCTATGGTTCAATTAATTGTAGGCAAAAAAGGTAAAGGAAAAACTAAGCAGCTTTTAGATAAAGTGAACGGAGCCATTAAAGTTGCTGAAGGTAACATTGTATATCTGGATAAAAGTTCCAAACATATGTATGAACTGAACAATAAAATTCGTCTGATTGATGTATCCGGATATCCGATTAAAAATGCAGATGAATTCATCGGTTTTGTATGTGGTATTGTATCTCAGGATCATGATCTTCAGGAAATGTATCTGGACAGCTTCCTGAAAAATGCAAAATTGGAAGGAAAAGATATTACCGATGCACTGCATCAGTTAAAAGATATTTCCGAGGCATATAAAATTAATTTTGTATTAAGTGTTTCCATGGATAAAGAAGAATTACCTGCTGAATTTCAGGATGATATCATCATTGCCTTGTAAAACTGTAGCAGATGAAAAGAGGGTTGCCTGTTGGCGACCCTCTTTTCATGTTTTACGCGAGTAACGAGCCAAAGTCCGTGCATGCACGCGACCCTGGTGATTGCCACGATAACTATGAGAAACTCGCGGAACGTGTTTCTCATAGTTATCCGCAGCTTACGGGTTAGTGTCGGCGAGACGACTGAAAAAGGTGCAAAGGTACAGACCGCTTAATCCAACCAGGATATAGATGATCCTGGAAAGCCAGGATAAATTGCCGAACAAGAAAGCAACCAGATCGAATTTGAACAGTCCTACCAGCCCCCAGTTAATTGCACCTGTGATTGTCAGTATCAGTGCTGTATAATCCAAACCTTTCATCTTAATTTGATCAACCTCCTGTTTTTTTCGTTATCTCCAGTATTTCCACGATTTCACAGAATATGCATATTTTTTTTCTTGTGTATTCGTCAGAGGAATGATAGAATAATTTTATATGAGTATAAGTCAGAAAAACGAAGGGGAGTGTTTTCATGACTACAAAAAGGAAAAATAAAATATCCGGATGGTTTCGTAAGATCCCGTTAAATATAGGAACCTTTATCTTTGGGGCACTTTTTGTGTATATGGTAATTACGGTCATTCTGTATCTTACTGCAGATCATATTCAGTCCTATCAGGTGACCGCAGGTCCCTTATCCAATAATAAGACATATACAGCACTGGCAATCCGTGAAGAATCTGTGGTAAATACGAATGCCGCCGGTTATATCACCTATTATGCAAGAGAGAACAGTAAAGTTGGAAAATCCGGAGCAGTCTATACTCTGGGGGACACTCCGGTGCAGGCTGCAGTCAATGAACTGACCGAACAGGATTATGCCGGAATCCGCTCTTCCATTGCAGGATTTGCCTCCACATATGACAGTGACAACTTTTATGATGTTTATAATTACAAATACGAGCTGGAGGGATCTATTCTCCAGTACAGTGGTCTTCAGACGGATGACTCCACGGAAACTACGCAGACGGCCAATGGACAGACAATTTACCGGGCAGCACAGGATGGTATCGTTGTTTATGCAGTGGATGGCTACGAAGGGATTACAGCAGATCAGCTGACGGCAGATCTTTTTAGTAAGAAAAACTATCAGATTACCAATCTTCAGAAAGAACGAAAGGTATCCTCCGGGGATCCTGTGTATAAACTGATAACCAGTGAGACCTGGTCAGTAGTGATACCGCTGAGCACAGATCAGATTGTTTCACTGGCAGAAAAAAAGACGATCCGAGTGAAGTTTTTAAAAGATGATGCCACGCAGACAGGTTTACTGACCATTGTTACCGGTGAAGACGGCAATTATTACGGCAAGATCACATTCAGCCGTGGAATGATTCGCTATAGTGGTGATCGCTTTCTGAATATTGAATTGGTAACAAACACACAGACAGGATTAAAGATTCCGCTCAGTTCCATTGTGAAAAAGAACTTTTATGTGATTCCGAAAGAATACATTGCTACTGATGAAGAAGATGGTGATGCCGGCTTCTACCGAAAGGTTACCAGAAGGGGAAAAGATGATTCCTCTGAATTTGTCAAGGCTACGATTTATCAGGAAGACGATGATTACTATTATGTGGATATGGATACTTTTCAGGACGGAGATGTGATTTTGAAGCCTGACAGCCAGTCTGTTTATGAAATAAAAGAAAAGAAAGCATTAGAAGGTGTGTATTGTATTAATAAAGGCTATGCTGTTTTCAGGAAAATCGTCATGATTGAACAAAATGATGAATATTGTATAGTTGAGACAGGTACCACCTATGGACTTTCCCAGTTTGATTACATTGTCAGAAACGGAAATACCGTGAAAGAAGACGATATTCTGTTTAAATAAAGACTTACAAAGGAGAATAATGTATGGTAGCAGAACAGTTACAGAACGTACGAGCTGAGATCAGAAAAGCCTGTGAAAAAAGCGGTCGGAATCCGGAAGAAGTAACTCTGATCGCAGTCAGTAAGACAAAACCGATTTCCATGATTCGGGAGGCGATGGATGCAGGACAGACGATCTTCGGAGAAAATAAGGTACAGGAACTTTGCACCAAATACGAAGAACTTCCGAAAAATCTCGAATGGCATCTGATCGGGCACCTGCAGAGGAATAAAGTAAAATATATTGCAGATAAAGCAGCACTGATTCATTCTGTGGATTCTCTGCGTCTGGCAGAAACAATCAACCATGAGGGAGAAAAGATTCAGAGAGTGATTCCTGTCCTGATTGAAGTGAATGTTGCGCAGGAGGAAACAAAGTTTGGAGTATCAGTGGAAGAAACCATGTCTTTGATTGAGGAGATCTGTAAGCTTCCGTATGTGCAGATTCAGGGACTGATGACAATTGCTCCATATGTACCGGATCCTGAAGAAAATCGGCCTGTTTTCCGAAAATTGAAACAATTAAGTGTTGACATAAGCAGTAAAAACATGAATAATGTACATATGGATATTCTGAGTATGGGTATGACGAACGATTATCAGGTAGCTGTTGAAGAAGGTGCCACTATGGTTCGTGTTGGTACCGGTATTTTTGGTGAGAGAGATTATTCCAAAACAAAATAGATAGGAGATAAAAAATGAGCGTTTTAGATAAGTTTTTAGATGCCATCCGTTTAAATGATGATTTTGACGATGATGATGAATTCTTCGATGATGAAGATTTGGAAGCCCTTGACGAGGAAAAACCGAAACATCGTTTCTTTAAAAAACTGGATGACGATGATGATGAAGATGAAGAAGTTGAATATGTAAAACCGGAGAAAAAAGTGGCACCAAAGCAGACAAAAGCTCCGAAACAGACTGTAAAGCAGGCAACTCCGTCTGCATCCAGCAAGATCACTCCGATGAGAAAGAAAAACAGCGGAAATGGCACGATGGAAGTCTGTGTGATCAAACCTTCTTCCATGGAAGACACCAGAGAGATCGCAGATACTCTGATTGACCGTTGTACTGTAGTACTGAATCTGGAAGGTATTGATGTAGATGTGGCGCAGAGAATCATAGATTTTTCTTCCGGTGCATGCTATTCTATCGCAGGAAGTCTGCAGAAGATTTCCAGTTATATTTTTATCCTGACACCAGCCAATGTGGAAATTTCCGGTGATTTCCAGGAAATATTAAGCGGCGCTTTTGACGTTCCTTCTGTTCGGACAAACTTCTAAGATGAAAGAACAGGAAGTACAGTTCAGAAAGCGGCTGGCAGATCTGGCAAGAACAGCCTATTATCGGGAGATTCCTATGTTTACGGATTTTCTGGATTTGAATGAACTTCATATGGTACATAGCTTTCGACCGGAGGAAGCGGGTATTATGATCCGTACCTTCGGTGGCTATGAAGAAGCAGAGCGTCAGATAGCAGCATTTCTTCCTGATGCTCTTTCTTATGATTATGGGGAAAAAGAGTGTTTTCTTTCGATGTATCCGATTCGGTGTATCCGTATCTCGCCTTGTTCCGGAAAATTCAGTGAGACGCTTACTCATCGGGATTATCTGGGAGCCCTGATTCACCTGGGAATCGAACGCTCCAGACTTGGGGATATAGTGATCAAGGGCCAGGATGCGTATGTATTCTGCCATGCACAGATGGAAGAATTTCTTATGCAGAACATTACCAGAATTCGGCATACAACAGTGAAAGTGTCCGCTGTTGAGAATCCGGACGACCTTCCGAAACCACAGTTTCAGGAGATCCACGGGACAGTCAGTTCAGTACGGCTGGATGCGATGATTGCTCTGGCATTTTCGTCATCCAGAAGTAGTATGCTGGGATTGATCGAGGGCGGAAAAGTTTTTGTCAATGGTAAAATGGTTGTATCTAACGGACATCCTTTAAAACCGGAAGATATTGTGTCGGTCCGTGGATATGGAAAGTTCCGCTATGACGGAATGGCGGGAACAACAAAAAAAGGACGGTGCAGTGTTACCGTACAGAAATATATATAACGTATTCTCAAATACGATCCTGCATTTCCACAAAAATAAAACAGGATGTAACTGTTCAGTAACTTCACAGTTACGAGCAAAAATGCATTTAAAATCACCTTCGGTGATGGCATTTTTGCTTGTATGTCTCGGGATTTTGGCATA
>NZ_JALFPR010000161.1:0-2774 GCF_022785585.1 Oliverpabstia sp.
TGAGCAGGAACTGTTCTACCACATCGTTGCTGACGGAGCAGAACAGATCGTAAAACCTGCGCAGGCTGCAGTTGTCACCCGTGTACTGGAAGCAATCTATGAGTCTGCAAAGAGCGGTAAGACAATTTATTTTGATTAAAAAGTAATCTGACCGTGCAGGTCCAAAACGTAGACTGCTACGTCTGCGTTTTGGACCTGCGCACTCGAATCCGTATCCTGCGTGAATAATACAGTTATTTACGAAACACTGTAGTGGAAAGAAATAAAAAAAGATGGTAACTGTTCAGTACCTTTACAGTTATAACAGATTAAACATAAGGAGTAATCATGGAAATACATAAATTGCAGCAATTGCTGTCAGAAATGTCTTTGCAGGAAAAAATAGGACAGATGGTACAGCTTACCGGTGTATATTTTGACAAAGAGGCAGTGCTTACCGGAGTTGTCGGCGAACAATTACCGCCGGAATGGGTCATTCAGTATGCAGGCTCCGTGCTGGGAGTGATCGGTAAAGAAAAAATATGTGATATTCAGAGCAAATATATGGAACAGCATCCCCATCATATCCCTCTACTCTTTATGGCAGATGTGATCCATGGATGCCGGACGATTTTCCCGATTCCACTGGGGCAGGCATGTTCCTTTCATCCGGAACTGGTGTCAGAGGCAGCATCGATAGCTGCCTCTGAGGCATCTTCTGAAGGACTTAAGGCAACCTTTTCTCCGATGATCGATGTTTCAAGGGATCCCCGGTGGGGCAGGATGCTGGAGTCTTTTGGTGAAGACCCATATGTGAACGGAGTCATGGGAGAAGCCATGGTAGATGGCTATCAGCAGAAAAGCGATGAAGGAATCGCAGCATGTCTGAAACATTTTGCAGGTTACGGAGCAGTGAATGCAGGCCGGGAATATAACGATGTTGAAATATCTCAACGGACATTCCTGGAACAGTATGTAAAACCTTTCCGCATGGCGTTGAAGGCAAAACCAGCTATGGTTATGACCGCTTTTAATGCCATAGACCGAAAACCGATCAGTGGGAATAAGGAACTTCTCAGAGAACTTCTGCGGGATAAAGAAGGATTTGATGGTACAGTGATCTCAGACTGGGGTTCCATCGGACAGCTGGAAGAACAGGGTGTGGCAGCCGATATGGATGAAGCGGCGGTTCAGGCTATAGAAGCCGGAGTGGATATAGATATGATGAGTCCTGCTTATATGTTCCGACTGGAAGAACTGGTGAAGAACGGACAGATTCCGGAATCCTTTATCGACGAAAGCGCATTCCGGGTTCTGATGATGAAAAATCAGCTGGGACTTTTTGAAAATCCCTTTGCAGGTCTTGGAAAGAGTGGAAAACTGACCCTGTATAACCGGACAAAAGCATATCAGATGGCCAGCGAAAGCTGCGTCCTTTTGAAAAATGAAGAAATACTGCCCTTGTGTCAGAAACAGAAAGTCATCTGGGCAGGACCTTATGTGACATCCAAGGAATTCCTGAGCCGCTGGGCAATCTTTGGTGAGCATGAACCTGTTGAAACGATCGAAGCTATTCTTCAAGATAAGAAGATGAATGCGGAATGTATTCCGGGCTGTAGAATGCTTTCTGAGGAAGAATGCAAGATCTGGCAGGTGGAACAGGATGATTCGGATGAAGAAATGGATGAGCAGTGGCTGGAAACGATAACCCGGGAAGATACCGTTGTATGTGTACTTGGGGAACATGAATCTCAGTCCGGAGAGGCTGCCAGCAGAGCGTTTCTGACTTTACCGGAAGAGCAGCAGATGCTTTTTGAAAAAATAGCAAAACGCACGGATAATATCGTGACAGTGGTCATCTCAGGAAGACCGTTGGATCTGCGGAGAATCTCAGAAAAATCCAAAGCCGTCATCATGGCATGGAGACCGGGAACAATGGGAGCGGAAGCGATCACAGATCTTGTGTATGGCATAACCAATCCTTCGGGAAAACTGGCTGTAAGTATTCCATGGTGTGTGGGACAGGTGCCGATAAGTTACTGGGATATAAAAACCGGACATGTACTTACTGCGGATAACCTGGAGAACCGTTTCACCAGCAGATATATGGATATTCCCAACACACCATTATATCCCTTTGGGTTTGGATTATCCTATACAGAGTTTGATATTTCGGATGTTGAAGTCCGGATGGGACAGGACAAAAGAGTTCATGTGCATTGTAATGTAAGTAACACAGGTAATGTTGCGGGGGCAGAGGTTGTTCAGTGCTACTATGAAACATTGCATGCATCTGTGGTTCGTCCGAAGAAAGAACTTGTCCGTTTCCAGAAAGTCTTTCTGGATCCGGGAGAAAAGAAGGATGTGGATTTCTATATTGACCCGAAAGAATTTTCTTATTATGATAAAAATATGGAAATTGTCAGCAGCGGAATGAAACTTCGGATCAGTGTAGGAAACAGCAGCGACCATGAATGGGGAAGCAGTGAGATAGATATTTAAGCATAAGGAGAAGGAAGAGATCAATGAAAGACTTTGAAAAGGATTTGATTTATTATCCCAACCCGGATCCGATTGAGGAACCGAGATTTGTTTTAAATTCTGTAGATGAACTGGAGAAATCAGAAAAATACAGTGTAATCTGCAACGGAACGGAACGTGTGGTATACCATACAGACTCATTCGATTATGTAGTAGTAGTAGACAATGAGGCATATGATCTGGAAATTTCTATCCATACACCATTTGAAAAACTGGCCATCCGGCCCACCAGTTTCGGAATAGAGCCTTCCGTA
>NZ_JALFPR010000002.1:0-2018 GCF_022785585.1 Oliverpabstia sp.
GGAGCAGCAGCTCTGACAGCCGGAACCCAATCTCTGAACAGCGGACTGACAACCCTGGCATCCGGTGCATCCGCCCTCAGTGACGGTGTCACACAGCTGGCACAAGGCTCCGCATCCTTGACTCAGGGAACCGAAACCCTGAAAAAAGGATCTGACACCCTGATCGCAAACAACAGTACCCTGAAAGACGGAACAGCCAAACTGGTAGCAGGAAGCAGTGCCCTGATCGTCGGTGGTAAAGCTTTGCAGTCCGGTGGAAATACGTTAAGTGCAGGTATCCAGAAACTGGCAGACGGTGCCGCACAGTTGAAGTCCGGAACCAAAAAACTGGCAGATGGCGGCGTTCAGCTGAAAGACGGAACCACGAAACTGGCAGACGGCTCCACAGAACTGGCAGACGGTATGGAAGAATTTGACGAGGAAGGAATCCAGAAGATTGCAGATCTGGCAGGAGACGATCTGACGGCACTGATGGATCGTCTGGATGCAGTGACAGAAGCTGACAAAGACTACACCGTATTCGATGGCTGGGAGAAAGATACAGATGGCAGCGTAAAATTCATTATCGAGACGGCTGCAATCAAGTAATTGCTTCAAAAAGTTGAGGAAAATATCTGCAAAAGATAAAGTCAGGACCGGAAGAGATTCCGGTTCTGATATTATCATAGAGAAACTGAGATTCGTGGGATAAATCAAAGAAAACCGGAAATCCTAGTTTTTAGCTAGTCTTTTCAAAAATTTAAAAGAATTTTTATTGATTTTGTGTCGCAAATATGTATAATTAGGGATAAAGAGAGTTGCTATGGGCGGCTGTCTTTGAGGGATACCATAAACCTGCATCCGCAGGTGGTTATCATATTATGAAAGAAAGAGGTTAATGTAAAATGGCAGAAATTAATTTAAGTAAGTATGGCATTACCGGAACTACAGAGGTTGTTTATAATCCTTCTTATGAAATGTTATTTGAAGAAGAAACAAAATCTACACTGGAAGGTTTTGAAAAAGGACAGGAAAGTGAACTGGGAGCAGTTAACGTTATGACTGGTGTTTACACCGGACGTTCTCCTAAAGACAAGTTCATCGTAATGGACGAAAACTCCAAAGATACTGTTTGGTGGACTTCTGACGAATATAAGAACGATAACCACCCTGCAACACAGGAAGCATGGAACTCTGTAAAAGAGCTGGCCCTGAAAGAACTGTCCAACAAGAGACTGTTCGTAGTAGATGCATTCTGTGGTGCAAACAAAGACACCCGTATGGCTATCCGTTTCATCGTAGAAGTAGCATGGCAGGCACATTTCGTAACTAACATGTTCATCAAACCTACAGAAGAAGAACTGAAAGACTTCGAACCGGATTTCATCGTATACAACGCTTCCAAAGCAAAAGTTGAAAACTACAAAGAGCTGGGTCTGAACTCTGAAACAGCTGTTATGTTCAACATCACAAGCCGTGAGCAGGTTATCGTAAATACATGGTACGGCGGAGAAATGAAAAAAGGTATGTTCTCTATGATGAACTACTATCTGCCACTGAAAGGCATCGCTTCCATGCACTGCTCCGCAAACACAGACATGAACGGCGAAAACACAGCAATCTTCTTCGGTCTGTCCGGAACAGGTAAAACTACACTGTCTACAGACCCGAAACGTCTGCTGATCGGTGATGACGAGCACGGCTGGGATGACAACGGCGTATTCAACTTCGAAGGTGGATGCTACGCAAAAGTTATCAACCTGGATGCTGAATCTGAACCAGACATCTACAACGCAATCAAACGTAACGCACTGTTAGAGAACGTTACTCTGGATGAGAACGGAAAAATCGACTTCGCTGATAAGAGCGTAACAGAGAACACCCGTGTATCTTACCCGATCGATCATATTGAAAAAATCGTTCGCCCGATTTCCGCAGCTCCGGCAGCTAAGAACGTAATCTTCCTGTCCGCAGATGCTTTCGGAGTACTTCCTCCAGTATCTATCCTGACACCAGAGCAGACTCAGTACTATTTTCTG
>NZ_JALFPR010000023.1:0-4800 GCF_022785585.1 Oliverpabstia sp.
CTGAAAATCGTACATACCTATTGTGTGGTGGATGCCGCAGAGGAGATTGCTACCCGGATGCATCTGAGAGAGGAAGACGTTCAGCTGGCCAAGATCATTGGCCTGCTTCATGATATAGGAAGATTTGAGCAGATCAAACGATTTCACAGCTTTGAGCCGGGGACTATGGATCATGCGATATACGGAGCAGATCTTCTTTTTGGACCGGAGCAGATGATTCGTCGGTTTGTAAAAGATCCGTCCTTTGATCAGCTGATCTGTGTGGCAATCGCAAAACACAGTGACTTTAAGCTGGAAGGTATAGAAGATGAACGGACATTGCTGCATGCCAGACTGATCAGGGATGCGGATAAGCTGGATAACTGCAGAGTAAAACTGGAAGAATCCATGGAAACACTTCTGGATATGGATGAAAAGACAGTGGGCGCAAGCCCCATATCCCCAAAGGTGTGGGAGTCCTGCAAGGCAGAAGAATCTGTCCTCTCCGCAGATCGAAAAACCGGAATGGATTACTGGATGTCGTATCTTGCTTTGTACTTCGACATTAATTTTCCGGAGACTTATCAGATCATAAAGGAGCAGGATTATATCCGGCGGATCGCAGAACGGGTACCCTACAGCAGGGAGGATACAAAGGAAAAAGTTGCGTATACAGTAAAAAAACTGGAAGAAAAGATGAATATTCAACCGTGAAGCTGCCGGTACTGAGAGGGCGATAATCCAAAGTGCTTTTTAAAGGCCTTGCTCAGATGAAATTCATCGCAGAAGCCATAGTTGATGGCAGCTTCCCGCAGCTTGGTATCCGGCTGGGTAAGCAGAAACTGCCGGACCATTTCCAGTTTTGTTTCCATCTGGAAAGCAGGAAAGGTTTTTGTGCAATACTTATGAAATCGATTGTTTAAGGTACGTTCGCAGATATAATACCGGGAAGCTATTTCTCCAGCAGTAAAGAAAGTCTGTGGCGTGGAATGAATCAGCCTGATAATCTCTTCAATCATGGGATCGATGGGAGTCAGGCTGCTTTTTTGTACTTCCAGCCGAGAAAGTTCACACAGAAAAAGAGAGAACAGAAGGGAAAGTCTGTTTTCGCGTTCCGGATCGTGACTCCAGGAGACAGAGATGATCTCTTGCATATATTGACGGACTTTTGGATTATGTTGACAGTGGAGAAGGCTGGAACAGGAAAAAAGCTGGAAAGCTTCCGAAGGATTCACTGCAGATGGGTATAGATGGTTATATTTCTTTTCAACATCGGTAGGCAGTGCATGAACATACATGTGGCGGTTACCCGGGTTACACAGCTTTTTTCCGTAGTGATGTCTTCCGGCAGTGAGAATCAAAAGATCGTCACTTTGCAGAGCGTAGGAAGTATCATCCTCCCAGATTTCCCAGGTACCGTCCAGGATATATAAAAAATCATGTTCGCCGATGATTCGGTTAGGATGCACCATACCATGGACAGAGGTTACATAGTTTCCGCTGGTAATTGTATGCATTTTCATTTTCTCAAGATATAACATGGTACCACCTTTCCAATTTATACATGCCGGATTCCATCCGGGCAATGTTATAAAATCGATCGTTGTATTAGTATAATGCCAGGTACTGAACAGTTACAAAGTCAAAAATAAGTAACTGCGACGATACTGACAGTTACGAAATAATAAAAATCCGTACCATAAGTATAATCGGAAACAGGAGGTATTGCAAATGGAGAAAAATATGTATTCTCGTCCGCTGTCACTGCGCAGCATGAAGATCAATGACAAATTCTGGAAGCAGGAGATGGAAGTAGTACGTAAGGAAGTGATTCCGTATCAGTGGGCAGCCCTGAATGACCAGGTGGAGGGAGCAGCTCCCAGTTTCTGTATGCGAAACTTTAAAGTAGCGGGAAAACAGAATAAAGAGAGAAAAGAGCAGGGCAAAGCTTTTATAGAACCAAAATATACATTCCGTGGATTTGAATCATTACCAGAAGATCCGAATCATCCGGAAGATAAGTTTTATGGTTTTGTATTCCAGGATTCAGATTTTTCCAAATGGATCGAAGCAGTCGGTTATTCTCTGACCCAGCATCCGGATCCTAAGCTGGAGGCAATCGCAGACGGAGCCATCGATATCGTGTGTGCAGCTCAGCAGGATGACGGATATCTGGATACTTATTATATTATCAACGGAAAAGATAAGATTTTCACAAATCTGAAGGATCATCATGAACTGTATTGTATGGGTCATCTGATCGAGGGAGCCGTTGCATATTATGAAGCTACCGGAAAAGACAAATTGTTGAAAGCAGCAGCTCGTTTTGCAGATTATGCAGCAGCTCATTTTGGTCCGGAAGAAGGAAAATGTAAGGGATATCCGGGACATGAGATTGCAGAGATGGCACTGGTACGTCTCTATGAGGTGACAAAAGAGCCAAGATATCTGGAATTGAGCAAGTTTTTTATCGATGAGCGTGGAAAACGACCTTATTATTTTGATAAAGAGCATCCGGAAGAAGTGAAAAAAGGCCATGAAAACGACCTGCGTTATTTTTATAACCAGGCTCATCTGCCGGTACGCCAGCAGGATGAAGCAGTAGGTCACGCAGTACGTGCCGTATACCTGTATTCCGGTATGGCAGATATTGCAAGACTGACAGAAGATGAAACCTTGTATCAATCCTGTGAAAAACTCTGGGACAGTATGGCAAATGAAAAAATGTATATTACCGGAGGCATCGGTGGTACACAGATCGGTGAGGCATTTTCTTATCCATATGACCTGCCAAATGATACTGCATATGCAGAAACCTGTGCTTCCATCGGTCTGGTTTTCTTTGCAAGAAGAATGCTTGAGATCAAGCCGGATGCAAAATATGCCAATGTTATGGAAAGAGCTTTGTACAATGGAATCCTAAGTGGAATGGCTCTGGACGGAAAGAGTTTCTTCTATGTAAATCCTTTGGAAGTTCTGCCGGAGGCCAGCCACAAAGATGAGAGAAAATTCCATGTAAAACCGGTTCGACAGAAATGGTTTGGATGTGCATGCTGTCCGCCGAACCTGGCTCGTCTGGTAAGTTCTATCGGTTCTTATACATATACAGAGAAGGAGGATACTTTATTTGTACATCTTTATATGGGCAGTGAACTGACCAAAAAGGTGGGAGATAAGGATGCGAATGTAGCAATTACTTCGGAACTGCCATGGGATGGAAATGTGGAGATCGCTGTGGAAGCAAAGGATACAGATTTTGTATTGGCACTTCGTATTCCGGACTGGTGTGGTGGAAATTATACTGTAGATGGCATTGAGAAGGATGAAATGTCTGAAAAGGACGGTTATCTGTATGTGAAGAAAGCCTGGAGTGAAAAAGATGTTCTGAAACTTCATTTTTCCATGCCGCTGCTTTTGATGGAGGCAGATGAGAAGGTACGTGAGGATGCAGGAAAAGTTGCAGTATTACGTGGACCGATCGTGTACTGTCTGGAAGAAGTGGATAATGGTAAGGATCTGCATCTTTTAGAAGTGAATCCGGATGGTAAGTATGAGATCAAGGACAGTGAGATCTGTGGTAATCCGGTGAAAGTTGTGGAGATGAATGGGTTCCGTGTTGTGGATACAGCAAAAAAGGATGGAGAGCTGTATCATGTGTATAAGAGAAAGGAGAAGGAAGCTGTTGAACTGAAGTTTGTTCCTTATTATACCTGGGCAAACAGAGGGGAGAATGAGATGATGGTTTGGGTTCGAGTTTAGGAACTCTTTGAAAATGTCGGGTTAGTCTAAGGAGGACGAACCGGAGCCGCCCCTGGTGGGACTGACAACCGCTGGTAACGCAAAGCTGAGCTAGTACATCGTTTTCGAAATAACTGTATCATTCACTTGTCTACGAATCCGATTGCACAGTTTAAAAAGCCTCAGCGTAGCCCGCTACGCCTACGTTTTTTGAACTGCACACTCGAATCCGTATCCTACGTGAAGGATACAGTTATTTACGAAACGATGTACTAGTCACCAACTTCGACTATGTTCACGAGGGTCAGCGGACCCTCGCGAAAGTCTACGTAGGTGCCGGATCTCATCTTTGCTAAAAGCACCAGCAAAAGGCTGTCAGTCCCGCCAGGGGCGGCTCCGGTTCTGTGTTTTGGAAGAAGGCGATAAGTTGATCAGGGTATGCCCCTCTTACCGCCAAGCAAGTGAATTTTCGGACAAGAACTTGACATCTAATGGTTCTTTGTTATACTAGGCTTTGACAGAGTTTTCCAGTGCCTCAAAACGATTGTAGTTGCGAGGATAATAGGGAATCAGGTGAGAGTCCTGAGCGATCCGGTCACTGTAAGCAGGGAGTGATGTCATATGCCGGAGATTTTCGAAGGCAGCCATTGCGTGGGAGATCCATGTGAGAAGGTTTGGCAAAGCGTTGATCTGTAAGTCAGGAAACCTGCTGGGAGAGTTGGTGAAGAGCTTCCGAAGAAAGCAGAACTCCAAAAGATGGGAAAGCAGTGGTAGGTTAATCTGTTGTTTCAGTCTGAAGACATTTTTGTCTGTAGTTGTATCTGATTCTTGCGAAAGAAGGGTATGGCTGCAGACTTTTTTGTGGAAAATGGGTAACTGTTTAATATCATTATGAATGAAATGAACGGTTACAACATTGTTTTCAGGCATGACTTCCCCAGGGACTATGTTATACTATGTGCATCTTTTTTTGAAAGCGATTTGACGGACAGTTTTGCGGTCTTTTCTCTGTTGACCGTGGCAGACAATATGTTGAAAGAAAGGAAATGTGAGATGAAAGGAACAGGAAAGAGAATTCTCTCC
>NZ_JALFPR010000034.1:0-15017 GCF_022785585.1 Oliverpabstia sp.
GCTCAAAGTTGCTCTGCCCACGTCCCTCGCTTCCCCTGCCCGTTCCGTCTTCCTCTGCGTCCGCCTTGTATGTGTCCGCCTTGCCCGTTCCGCCTTTCTCTGCGTCTGTCTTGTATACAACTTTGCTCTTCATCCGTTTGCACAATACCCATTTACATCATCACGTTACCATGCTATAATTAACCGAAAAACATAAAAATTAAAACCAACATGAAAGGGGAAACAAACATGTCAGGAACAATCTGGGCCTTAGTCCCGCCCATCGTGGCGATCGCCCTGGCCTTATGGACCAAAGAAGTCTATTTGTCACTACTCATCGGAATTCTGTCGGGAACGCTGCTCTTTACAAAATTCCACATCCTTGCCGCCACCCAGACCATGATAGAAGTCATGAACTGGAAAATCGGCGACAACGTGAATATTCTGCTCTTCCTGGTATTCCTTGGAATCATCGTAGCCCTGATTACAAAATCAGGAGCTTCCCAAGCCTACGGAGACTGGGCATCCAGAAAAATCACGTCTCAGAGAGGAGCACTGTTCTCAACCATGCTTCTCGGTGTGGTTATCTTTGTAGACGACTATTTCAACTGTCTGACTGTAGGAACCGTAATGCGTCCGGTTACAGACAAATACAAAGTAAGCCGTGCAAAACTTGCCTACATCATTGATGCCACAGCAGCTCCGGTCTGTATCATCGCACCGATTTCAAGCTGGGCGGCAGCTGTAGGATCCTCCCTGCCGGATGACTGCGCGATTGACGGATTCTCACTGTTCTTAAAAACCATTCCGTTCAACCTGTATGCGATCCTGACCATCGTATTCATGATCATCCTGATCGGTAAAAACTTCGATTACGGTGCGATGGCAAAATACCATGCAGACCTGGTAGGAAAAAAAGAAGAAACCGCAGACGGAGACGCAGAAATCAAAATCATCGGTAACGGAAAAGTCATCGACCTGATCCTGCCGATTATCGTACTGATCGTTCTTTGTATCAGCGCGATGCTGTATACCGGTGGTATTCTTGACGGAGCAGGAGTAGCCACAGCATTTGCAGACTGTGATTCCTCACTGAGTCTGGTACTCGGATCTTTCTTTACACTGGTATTTATCTTCTTCTTCTATCTGCTTCGGAAGATCATTACCTTCAGTCAGTTCTGTGAAAGCTTTGTACAGGGATTCAAAGCCATGACACCGGCAATCATGATCCTGTCGCTGGCATGGACCCTGTCCGGTATCTGCTCCGCGGATTACCTGGCACTTGGAAATTTTGTAGGAAATGTGGTAAGCGGAAACGCTGTTATCGGTGTACTGCTTCCGGCACTGTTCTTCGCAGTAGCGATCGGACTTTCTTTCTCAACAGGAACATCCTGGGGAACCTTCGGTATCATGATCCCGATCGTAACAGCCGTGATCAATACCAACAACGTATCCTTACTGGCACTGAACGTGGCAGCCGTACTGGCTGGTGCTGTATGCGGAGACCATATTTCTCCGATCTCAGATACCACCATTCTGGCATCCGCAGGCGCACAGTGCAACCATATTAATCATGTGTCCACACAGATTCCGTATGCTATGACGGTAGCAGGCTGCTGCCTGGCCGGATATCTGGTCGGTGGATTCACCGGAAACGGCTGGCTGGCTCTGATCGTAGGCCTGGTACTGGAACTGATCGTGCTGGCAGTACTGATCAAAAAATGTGGAGAAGTAAATCTGGAGTAAACGACATATGAATAACAACCAAATTATTGATATGCAATGCAACGAGACAACCGGGCGCATGATGCGTCCGGTTGCTTATATAAAAAGTGATTTTACAAGCAAATTCGGAATCCCAAGGCAGAGCGGTCTGGCAGACCTTGAAGCCGAGATCCATTTCTATCCGGAATATCAGAACCCGGAGGCTGTGAGAGGACTGGAAGAATACTCTTACCTCTGGCTGATCTGGGAATTTTCCCGATCCATCCGGAATGAATGGTCTCCAACCGTGCGCCCGCCAAAACTGGGAGGAAACACAAGAGTCGGCGTCTTTGCCACCCGCTCCCCGTTTCGTCCCAATCCGATCGGGCTCTCCAGTGTGCAGCTTACAGGCGTTACATTGAATCCTCAGGATGGTCCGGTCATCCATATCCAGGGCGCTGATCTTCTGGACGGAACCCCGATCTACGACATCAAACCCTACATCCCTTATGCCGACAGCCACCCCGAAGCATGTGGAAGCTTCGCAACCGCTCACCGCGACGACCACCTTCAGGTACAATTCCCGCCGGAACTCCTGAACAAAGTTCCGCAATCAAAACAAAAACCCCTGATCCAGATCCTGGCTCTGGATCCCCGCCCCGCCTATCAGCAGGACCCCGAAAGAATCTACGGCTTCCCCTTCGCCGGCCTGGAAATCAAATTCCGCGTAGAAGAAGAAACCCTGTATGTATGTGAGGTAAACGAAGAAGAGAAAACATAATGGAAGAAATCATCAGAAACTATTTTTCCTGCTGGCTGAACAAAGACGAGAAACCCCTGACCGCTATATTTGCAGACAACATCATCTACAGCGAATGCTACGGTCCGGAATATCGGGGAATCCGGCAGATCCAACAGTGGTTCCACGACTGGAACCAAAAAGGAACTGTAGAAAAATGGGACATCAAACAAATCTACATCTGCCAGAACACAGTAATCGTCGAGTGGTATTTCCAGTGCGACTACTGTGACACTCCGGGAGCCTTTGACGGTGTAACCATCGCACAGTTCGATGAAAACAAAAAAATATACAACCTCAAAGAATTCGAGTCTAAATGTGACCACGAATACCCATATGGAATAACCCCGAATAACCTTTAAAATAAGATATGTTCAGAAATGGATCAAAAAAGCGAGGTAAACACATAGCTACCATTCGCAATCACACTTGAAAATCAGCCAACATCCAGAAGTGGAAAGGCGGACACGGCGGGACAGACAGCCTTTCCACTTCGTCCGTTTTGAACACTCCTCTTGCTTTCCGATAAGAAACCAGTATAATAAAAGAAGCAAAACAAAAAAGGAGATTCCTATGAAAAAACTACAACGCATCCTGGCAATTCTCGGCGTAGTCCTCTTGCTGGCCCTCTATGCCTCCACCATGATCTTTGCCCTCTCCGGAAGTGAAAACTCCATTGGCTGGTTCAAAGCCTCTATTGCAGCAACGATCATCGTCCCGGTATTATTGTATGCCTACATGATGATCTACCGTTATCTGAAAAACCGAAACAAATAAAGTAAAAAATAAAACACAGAAAAGAGGAAAGGGAAACATGATAAAAAATATTGTTTTTGACGTCGGGCAGGTTCTGATGTCTTACACTCCGGAAAACTATCTGAAGAACCTTGGATTTTCAGAAAAAACAGTACAGACTCTGCGTAAGGCGATTTTTGAAAGTACGCTGTGGGAAGCAGCTGACCGCGGGATAATTTCAACGGAAGAAATCTGGGAAGGCTTTCGGAAAAATGCACCGGGATTAAAAAAAGAAGTGCAGACGGTATATGATAATCTTGGTGACGTGGTGGAACTGATGCCATACGCTGAAGATTGGGTAAAAACCCTGAAAGAACAGGGATACCATCTGTATATTCTGTCGAACTATGCGGAGCATACGTATCAGCTGTCCAGCCACAAGATGAAATTCCTGCCCTACATGGACGGAACATTGTTTTCTTATGTTTATAAAATGGCAAAACCGGATCGAGAGATTTATGAAAAACTCTGCACGATGTATCAACTCAATCCAAGGGAAACCGTATTCTTTGATGACCGGGAAGACAACATCGCAGGAGCCAGAGGCTGTGGGATTCACGGCATTCTGTTTCAGAACCATGAACAGGCAAAAAAAGACCTGGAAACGTTGCTGAAAAGAGAAAACGGAAAGTAAAATGAAATAACATAACATGTATTTTATAAAGATACTCCTTCATCTTACATAACAAAAATTTTAGAAAAAATTTAGACGCCGATCCTTGTAATACTCAGGAAAGTAGTATACAGTAAACCTGTTGACAAAACGACATCTGAAACAAAGATGTCGAATACCGGAAAAATTAAAAAAGCGGGCAGATGGAAAGGCGGGAAATAATATCATGTTAGATTATAAAATCATGTATGTCAGTCGCACGGGAAACACCCAGCGGCTGGCAGTTTGTATTTATCAGAGTTTACAACAGCTTGGTAACGGAGATATCGAGGAAATCAACTGCAATACGGAACCTGGGAAAAGCCATCTTTTGTATGTGGGATTTTGTGTGGAAAAAGGAGACTGCCCCATCGAAGTGCAGGAACTTCTGAAAAAAGTACATAACAGGCAGATCGCACTGTTTGGAACCTGCGGATTCGGGCAGAGTCAGGAATACTATGACAGAATTGTGGAAAATGTAAAACAGTGGATTCCGAAAGACAACAGCTGTCTGGGGGCTTTTCTCTGCATGGGAAAGATGCCGATGCAGGTACGAAAACGTTATGAAGTCATGGAAGAGAATCCGGAGCAGAGAGAAAAAGCACAGATGCTGATCCGAAACTTTGATAAAGCGTTGCTGCATCCGGACGATGCAGATATACAGAATGCAGTTGCATTTGCCAGGGAAGCATGGGAAAAAGCAGAAAGCTGTACAGATATGTGAGAAAGGGCTGAGAATGTGGTGACAGTAAAAAAAGAACGGGGAGAAAACAATGAATAACTGGAGAGACAAACTATATCGATTTATGCAGGGCAGGTACGGAAGAATAGATGAACTGGGAAGATTTCTGATGTATCTGCTGTTCGGACTTCTGCTCGTATCCTTCTTTGTGAGAAGTTCGATCTTTTCCCTGCTGATTCTGCTCGTATTGATCTATGATTACTATCGTATTCTTTCCAAAGATATCTCTGCGAGATACCAGGAAAATCAGCATTATATTCAGGCACGTGAAAAAGTAAGAACAAAATGGAACAAACTGACCGGAAGTCACGGAGACAGCACCCATCGAATTTACAAATGTCCGACCTGCGGACAAAAAGTCCGGGTACCAAAAGGAAAAGGAAAAATATCGATTCACTGTCCAAATTGCAACTGTAATTTTATCAAACGCACCTGATTAATTTTATGAAGTGGATGAACAGATCATAAACAGACAAACAAAGAAAAGAGGTGAGGGAGGATGTTTGGCTACGTTACAACCAATATGGAAGAAATGAAGATCAAAGACTATCGGATCTATCATGGATTTTACTGCGGAGTCTGCCAGGATCTGAAAGAAGATCACGGACAAACTTCCAGGGTTACTCTGACGTATGATGTGACCTTTCTCGGAATTTTGCTGACCGGCCTGTATGAGACGGAAACAAAGCGGGAAGAACACTTCTGTGCCATGCATCCGTTCAAAAAGCATCTCTGTCTGAGAAACCAGTGGACTGCCTATGCGGCGGATATGAATGTACTGTTGAGTTATTATAATCTGTTAGACGACTGGGAGGACGAGAAAAAACCGGTTCCTCTTATACTTGCATCAGCATTAAAAAAAGACGTAAAACGTTTAAAGGAAAAATATCCGCGGCAGGCGAGAGCAATCGAAACCTATCTGCAAAAGCTGAAAGCATGTGAGCAGGAAGCAAGTACGGATCTTGACAGGGCAGCAGCAGATACGGGAGAGATGCTGGGTGAAATCTATGTCTGGGAAGAAGATGTCTGGGCAGATACAATGCGAAAGATCGGTTGTGCCATGGGAAGATTCATCTACCGGATGGATGCCTATGAGGATATTGAAAAAGACAGAAAAAAAGGAAACTATAACCCATGGAAGCCGATCGCACAGGAAAAAGACTTTGATGACCGGGCCAGACAGATTCTGATGATGGAAGCGGCTGAAGCTTCCCGCCAATTTGAAAAACTTCCGATCATAGAATATGTGGACATTTTGCGAAATATATTGTATTCTGGTATCTGGACAAAATATGACAGAATAAAGTCCCGGGAAAAAGAGACGAGGAGAAAATAAGGAATGTTGGATCCATACAGCGTCCTTGGTGTATCGCGAGATGCAAGCATGGACGAAATCAAAAAAGCATACCGGAAGCTAAGCAGAAAATATCATCCGGATGCGAATATCAATAATCCCAATAAAGAGCAGGCGGAAGAGATGTTCAAACAGGTACAGCAGGCTTATGATCAGATCGTGAGGGAACGGGAACAGGGAACTTCTCAAAACTCCTGGTACGGTGGTTATCAGTCCGGAGGGTATCAGACACAGGATGATCAGCGTTCCATGGAGATGCGTGCGGCGGCGAACTACATCAATGCCGGTCATTACCGGGAGGCTTTAAATGTCCTGGAAAGGATGCAGGAAAAAAATGGAGAATGGTATTATTATCATGCCATTGCAAGTGCCGGAGCGGGAAATACAGCAAGTGCTATGGAGGATGCCAGAACAGCGATGGAGATGGAACCGGGCAACCTGATGTATCAGAGACTTTATCAGCAGCTGCAGTCTCAGGGACAGTGGTATCAGAATATGAGTACCGGATACGGCTATCAGAAACCGGGAGAAGGTATGGGAAACTGGTGCTGCCAGTGCCTGTGCATGAATATGCTCTGTCCGGGCTGTTGTTGTATGCCCTGTTAGTATTTTGGTAACTATTCAGTAGCCACTGTCCCGCGAGGTACTGAACAGTTACGTATTTTGTAAAAATCTATATGAGGGAGAAAGATGAATGAAGGAACGAGAAAAATTAAAGTCGCGTCTGGGATTTATCCTGATATCTGCCGGATGTGCCATCGGAATCGGTAATGTCTGGAAATTTCCTTACATTGCAGGAAAAGGTGGCGGCGGTGCGTTTGTACTGTGTTACCTGATCTTTCTGGTGATTCTTGGACTGCCGGTTATGACTATGGAGTTTGCCGTTGGCAGAGCCAGCCAGAAAAGTCCGGTAAAAGCTTATCAGGCACTTGAAAAACCGGGGCAGAAATGGCATATCCACGGCTACATCACCGTGATCGGCTGCTATCTGCTGATGATGTTTTATACAACTGTATCAGGATGGATGCTGCACTATTTTTATCTGACAGCAACCGGTAAGTTTACAGGACTTGATGCAGATCAGGTCGGCGGCGTATTTAATGAGATGTTGTCACAGCCGCTTGTTATGGCTTTCTGGATGATCGTTGTAGTGGCCATTGGTATCTTTGTATGTTCCAGAGGTTTGCAGAATGGTCTGGAAAAAATCACAAAAGTAATGATGATTGCACTGCTTGCCATCATGGTAGTGCTGGCGATCAACAGTATCATGATGGACGGAGCGGCAGAAGGTCTGAAGTTTTATCTGATTCCGGACTTTGAAAGAATGAAAGAACTGGGTATCGGTTATACCATTGTAACAGCGATGAATCAGGCATTCTTTACCCTGAGTCTTGGTATCGGAGCCATGGCAATCTTCGGAAGCTATATCGGAAAGGAAAGATCATTGCTTGGGGAATCTGCAAATATTGCGATTCTGGATACATTTGTGGCAATCGTATCCGGTCTGATCATTTTCCCGGCATGCTTTACCTTCGGAGTAAGTCCGACATCCGGACCGAGCCTGATCTTTATCACCCTGCCGAATATCTTCAACCATATTCCGATGGGAAGACTGTGGGGAAGTTTGTTCTTTATTTTTATGACCTTTGCGGCATTCTCTACAGTACTGGCAGTTTTTGAAAATATTATATCCTGTGTGATGGAACTGACCGGATGGAGCAGAAAAAAGAGCAGTCTTGTGAATCTGTTTGGGATTATCCTCTTGTCATTGCCATGTGTTCTGGGATATAATGTATGGAGCTGGGATGGATTTTCCATCTTCGGCGGTGCAGTATTAGACCTGGAAGATTTTCTGGTAAGTAACATTTTACTGCCATTGGGATCTCTGGTATATCTGCTGTTTTGTACCAGCCGTTACGGATGGGGCTGGAAAAACTTCAAAGCAGAAGCCAATACAGGAAAAGGTTTCAAGATGCAGGAGTGGATGTGTGTGTATCTGTCTTACATCCTGCCGCTGATGATCTTATTTATCTTTGGTTATGGCATCTATGACAAATTCTTCGCTTAAAACAAACAGAGGTATCGGCGAATAGATGTGAAGGAAACCCCTTAGTAACGGAACAAAAGGAACGTTACTAAGGGGTTTTTCAGTTGCCAAGCATACGACAAAAAGGTTCGGTGGACCTTTTTTAGTGTCACGAGACAGAAAAAATATCTGACGCAAAGACGGGGAGGTGATGCGGGATGCAGAGTGTGGAGATGATTCCATTCGGACTTCTGGCAGGATTTGTCGATGACAAAGAAGTGAGGATCACGGAGATTTCTACAGAAAGCTTTTGCTTTCGGGTAAGAGAACAGGTGGAAAGACCGCGGCATATACGGATCGGATTCTATGATTTATCTGAAAGCATGTATCGGGAAGTGGAGTTAGAAAGTTATCATTTCATGGAAAAAAGGCAGGAGCAGTGGTATGTAAGTTATACCGTCGAGGTGTTCCAGCAAGATTATGTACAGGCAGTACAGAAACTTTTCCGGGAATACACCGGATATATCCGGGCACGGATCGAAGGAACGGACGGAGAGATGGCACAGATCACCTGCAACTATCCTGTGAATCAGGACGAGATCCATGCAAAGAGCATGGAAGAGCAGAAATCCATCTGGTTTTCCGGTGCGCAGATCCGGCCGGTGGTACGGGGCATGGAACTTGCGCTGGCACTCGACCGAAGAATATGGTATAACCTGTATGAGCGAAATACAATAGAAAAATTTACCGAACTGTACTGGAAAGAAAACGGAATCGGAGGCTGGGAACAGCATAAAATCATTCCGGATCGTCTGTATATCGGCAATGCATTCTGCCATCTGCTGTTGCCCGGAGAAGAGCAGCTGTTTGCTCTGATGGAGAAAGCAAATGTGGAAAACGTGGGTATCACCCTGGTATTTCCCTGTATGCGGGAGTTTCAGGTGGAAGAGATGGTAAAACTCCTGAAAAAAGTGGAAAACTGGTGTGAAAAACGGCAGATCAGGGTGGAAATCCTTGTCAATGACTGGGGAATGGCAGCGCTGGTCAGAGAAAACGGGGAATATCTGGAACCCTGTCTCGGTGTACTTTTGAACAAACAGAAAAAAGATCCGCGGATGCACTATAAAAAAGGCAGTACCCGCGGGCTGGGAGAAAATAATCTGCAGGCCGGTTTCTATCGGAGATTCTTAAAAGACACGTACGGGATCAACCGCTATGAGTGGGAAAGCTGTGGCTATCCGCAGGTATTTCCACAGGGAAAGAACAGCCTGCATCTGCCGTATTATCAAACCAATACATCGCAGTATTGTCCACTGTATGCGAGCTGTACCGAGGGTGAGCGGGGAAAACAGCGGCTGCCGGAAAGCTGTCCGGGATACTGCGAACAGTATGCGTATATTTACCCGGAACATCTGCATATGGCAGGACGTTACAATTCCCTGTTCGGACTGGATGAGGAACTTGTAAAGCATCCGGAACAGCTGAAAGCATATCAACAGGCAGGTATCGACCGTCTGGTGATCGGACTGTAGGAGGGCATGCGTATGAAAATTGTGGCAGGACTGGGATGCATCGACGATTATCCGTTATTTTGCGAGGCAGGAGCGGATGAATTCTTCTGCGGGTATGTGCCCTATACATGGACGAAACGTTACGGAACCACGCTGGCATTAAACCGCCGGGAAGTGCTCTGTTATCAGGTGCAGCTGGGCGCTTACAGTGAACTGGAGATTCTGGCTGGCATGCGTGAGGTATATAAACGTCCGATACATCTGACCTTTAATTCCCTGTATTACATCCCGGAGCAGTATCCGATGATCGAAGATATCATCCGAAGCTGTATGGAACTTGACTTTCAGAGTTTTATTCTGGCGGATCCGGCGCTGATCGTGTATCTTCGGAAGCAGAGGGTGGACTGTCAGATCCATCTGAGCGGGGAGACGGGAGAAAATAACAGGAAAATGTTGGAAACCTTTCAGAATCTGGATCTCAAACGTATGATTTTTCACCGAAAGAATACGATAGAAGATATGGCATCCATGATCGCGGCCCGGAAAACAACAGGAGAAAAAAGGAGCGGGACGGAGTTTGAAGCCTTTGTGTTGAACGAACTGTGCCAGTTTTCCGGAAGCTTCTGCAATTCTCTGCACTGTGACGAACTTGGACATCTTTGTCGTGTACCGTACTGGCTGCTCCCGCAGAAAGCAGTAGATCCCGGATGGAAGAATCGGCTGGAAGTAATCCGAAAAGAAGAGAGTGTTCCGGAGAGGGATGACTATCTGTGCGGTGCCGGCGGATGTGGACTTTGTGCACTGTACCGGTTGCAGAAAGCCGGAATCACCCATCTGAAACTGGTGGGTCGTGGCAACCACAGCGAGGATATGAAAGCAGATATTCAGAATCTTCACAAATCCCTGACAATACTGAAAACAGCGGGGAGCGAAGCGGAATATTGCAGACAGATGAAACAACAGATTTTCCCCGGGGGATGCAGCAGACAGTGCTATTATAGATGAAAGGCAACGGTTCATTTTTTTCGCATTGAGCGGCCGCTATTTTTAACGGATGTAAAAAAAGCTGCCGCACAGAAGGCGACAGCTTATAAAGGGGAGGATAAGTATTTCATCTCTTCTTTCGTTATTTCGGGCCGGAGGGGGGATCCGGCAAAGTTTTTCTTTCGGGCCAATGAAAAGCGTCACGCCTTTGTGTCATCTCTCCACCGGCTATTTATAGTATGACCGGAAAATGAGAAGATATTCAGAAAAAGACACAAAAGTTTCAGATTTTTTCGGATTTTTTCGGATTGAAATTCCTTGTTTCCGGAAGTAAAAAGAATTATAATGATTTGTGTGAAGGTGATTGCACAGGGTGTATAAAAAATGTGAATTTACCGGAATTTAACCTGCAATTCATAACTGTTGAACAGGCACAGGGGATAATAAATAATGGGAGCATTTCCCAAAGTGAAAAAAGGGGACGATACATATGCCGACGACATATACACATGACAAGTTTGGAAAAGATGTATACAAAAAATTACCGGAGCATATCAAGGCAGTGATTCGGAAAGGAAAGGGTGTTTATCGGATCGGTCAGCACGGACCGGATATTTTCTTCTACTATAAACCGATTTGTCTGCCGCAAAGCAGAATTAATAAAATAGGTCCGCAGATGCATAAGGAACCGGCGTTTGGATTCTTTCAGAAGGGTATACGGGAATTTGAAATCAGCCCGTCGCCGCAGCTGGCATCCTATCTGTTTGGATTCGCCTGCCACTTTATGCTGGACAGTACCTGTCACGGGTATGTGGGACGATTTGAGAAGCAGACGGGAATCTCTCATGCGGAGATCGAGACAGAACTTGACCGTTATCTGATGATTGAGAGCGGTAAGGAGCCGAGGGTGTACCTTCCGGCAAGTGTCCTGGATGATTCAGAGGAAAACTGCAGAGTGATCGCGCGGATGTTTCCATCGGTGACACCAAAGCAGATCCACCGGGCACTGGAGGGGCAGAAGCTGTATGACAGGCTTCTGACCTGCAAGAATCCGATAAAAGAAAAGGTAGTACTTGGCGGTATGCATGTACTTGGATGTTATGATATTCTGGAAGGCCAGGTGATGCGAAAAAAAGCGAATCCTGCCTGCAGAGAGTCAACCACACGTCTGATGGAACTGTATCAGAAAGCACTGGATGAGACACCCGCTATTCTGGAGAATCTGTATCAGTGCCTGTATGGAACGGGAACGACGCTTTCCAGCCGTTTTCTAAGAGATTATCATTAAGGAAATCCATGAAAGAAGGAGGAATGTTTATGACAAATGAGAGGTTTATCGGTTTTACTATGGAGAAGACAAAGCATATTGCGCTGGTTGCTCATGACGGTAAAAAGAAAGAACTGGTGGAGTGGTGTGACCGGAACAAGGACGTGCTGAAGAACCATTTTCTGTGTGGTACGGGTACCACGGCGAAGCTGATCGCGGAGAAGACGGGGCTTCCGGTGAAGGGGTATTGCAGCGGTCCTCTTGGTGGAGATCAGCAGATAGGTTCACGGATCGTTGAGGGAGGCATTGATTTTCTGGTGTTTTTATGGGATCCGTTAGAGGCACAGCCACATGACCCGGATGTACGGGCACTGCTTCGTATCGCAGTGGTTTATGATATTCCGGTTGCGAATAATCTGGCTACGGCTGATTTTCTGCTGACGTCGAAATTTATGGATGAGACTTATGAGAGACGGGTGGAGAATTTTAATGTTACGATTCAGGAGAGAGTGAAGGCTTTCCAGAAATAAGAGATGAAGTCGCTGCTCGGACTGTTGGCTGCTTTGGCTACTCGGACGAAAGGGAGTGCAGGCAGGACGGGGACGGACAACCGCTGGTAACGCCAAAATAAACTAATCGTTAACTGCAACTAAGACTATCGCGAGAGCGCTCGAGCCTAAGTTTCCGTAAACGATGGATTTTATTTTGGCTAAAAGCACCAGCATAAGGTTGTCCGTCCCCGTCCTGCCTGCGCTCCCTTTCTGAGCATTGGCTGGGGGAGAATAAGAATAGAGCGGGGAAAGCGATTGGATGAGAACAGATGATGAGTAAAAATGTTCTTAAATGATAAAAGATTCTGAAAGTTTAAAAGAATAAAATAAATTATAAAAAAGTATTGACAAAATAAGAAAGAAGAGTTACTATATACTCAACAAAAGAAAAGAACGAAAACAAAAGAACCTACGAAAGAGAGGTACAGACCACCAGAAACTTAACGTAAAGTTCAAAGGCAACATCCCTCCAGATGTAATTTTCAAGAAAGGAAGGTACGGACCACCGAAAACCTAAAGTAACACCTCAAAAACAAATTTTAAGAAAGTCAGGTATAGTCCAATGAGAAAGTAAGGATTTATCCCATTAAAAAAGGCAGGAGGTACAGACCACCAGAAAGGTTATGATTTATCTTATAATTTAAGAAAGAGAGGTTATCCAATGATAGAGCCTGCAATGTAAGGTGAGTATCGAATCGTAAAGAAGATTTCGGTACTCACTTTTTTGTGAGCGAAGGTCGCAGAAAAGCCGAGACATACCCCGCAAATTCATGCGATCAGCATAAATTCTGTGCAGCGCGAAGGGTGTTACCGAGAATGGAGTGAACAATAATCTGGATGCCAGGTGAGTACGAGAAAACGTGATTTGTGCTTGAAAATCTGTGGTATATCGTATATACTTAATAGAGTCACACGGAAGTCCCAGAACTACTGCAAGAATATGAACGAACAGTAGTGGACCCGTGGAGTATAATTACCAATTGAGTTGAAGGAAGGTACAGTAATCATGGGATTATTAAAACAGTGGAGAGATGTTGCATACTCTCAGCAGGCAGATAAAGCAAAACTGCAGAAATTTTGGGCAGAATATTTTGTGATTGAAAAAGGAATCTACGAACAGCTGCTTTCCAATCCGGACGAAGTAGTACGTGGAACGGTAAAGGAACTGGCAGATAAATATAAAGTCAATGTAATGACAATGACAGGTTTTCTGGATGGTATCAATGACAGCCTGAAGGTTCAGAACCCGATCGAAGAGATGGAAGAAGATACCGAAGTAAATCTGGGATTTGATAAAGAGCTGCTTTACAAAAACATGGTAGATGCAAAAGCAGACTGGCTGTATGAACTGCCGATGTGGGATGAAATCTTTACACCGGAGAAGAAGAAAACTCTGTATATGGAACAGAAGAAATCCGGCACGATCATCAAAGGTGCAAAAGTTGGAAGAAATGATCCATGTCCATGCGGAAGCGGTAAAAAATACAAATTCTGTTGCGGAAGATAATAAAAATGTAAAAGAGCGGGGAGAAAAGAAACTACCCGCTCTTTTCTCGTTTATGTGAATCGTTGGTGATAATCCGTGTCTGTAGGTAAAATGATGACCGATGTGATAACGGGGAGCCATATATAAGAAAGATAGGAGAAATGTATGGGTATTATTACGAGCCTGTTAGGAATCGTATGTATTTTGTATTACATAGCAGGTGTCCGATATGCCGGCTATCGGGTATCCGGATTGTGGATCTGGCTGGCAGCAGGTATTGGATTGATGGTATGGGGCGGTTGCCGGATCGGATGTGCAGTTGCCGGTGTTCCGTTCTTTGTACCGGGTGCATTGGTTGCGATTGTAAGAGTTTGTCTTCTGGCGGGGCTGGTACTGTTTTTTTATCTGGAACATCAAATCGGTACCGGAATGAAAGCAAAAGGAATTGAGAATCTGGATTATATTATTGTTCTTGGATGCCAGGTGAAAGGAACAAAACCAAGCAAAGCATTAAAAGACCGGTTGGATACGGCAAAAGAATATATGCAGGCAAATCCGGAGACGATTGCGGTTTTATCCGGAGGGCAGGGAAAAATGGAGGAGATTTCAGAAGCAGAATGTATGAGACGATATCTGGAGAAAGCCGGAATCAGCAGGGAACGTCTGATCCTGGAACAAAGATCCACCACAACCAGACAGAATCTTCGATACAGCAGAAGATATATGGATTATCGACATGACGAGATTGGAATCATTACCAATAATTTTCATGTATACCGCAGTGTTCTTCTGGCAAGACGAAGTGGCTATCAGAGAGTATGTGGTATTGCCGCACCGTGTAAGAGTGTACTGCTGTACCATTATCTTGTGCGAGAAGCTTTTGCACTGGCAAGGGAAATGTTGCATAAAAGGTAACTATTCAGTAGCCACTGTCCCGCGAGGTGTTTTGACATGAATATGTCAAAATCCCGAGACATACAAGCCAAAATGCCATCACCGAAGATGATTTACGCGAGCAACGAGTCAAAGTCCGTGCTTGCACGGAACCTTGAGGAGTGCCGCGATAACGATAAAAACTCGCAAAGCGTATTTTTATCGTTTAAATGCATTTTGGCACGTAACTGTGAAGGTACTGAACAGTTACCATTCTTCACAGAAAGGTAAATG
>NZ_JALFPR010000039.1:0-16555 GCF_022785585.1 Oliverpabstia sp.
ATTTTGCATCTTTGATGCATCCGAATTTGATAAACGGGCTGATGTCATCCCAGTATTTCTCATAATCTTCTCTGGCTGTCTTGCACATACCGGTCAGTTTGTCAGCAACTTTCTTGCTGATATAATCAGAGATTTTTTTGACAAATCCATCGTTCTGCAGTGCGCTTCGAGATACGTTCAATGGCAGATCCGGACAGTCGATCACACCTTTTAACAGCATCAGGAATTCAGGAATCACTTCTTTGATGTTATCCGCAATAAATACCTGATTGTTATACAGTTTGATGGTTCCCTCGATGGAATCATATTCGGTGTTGATCTTAGGAAAATACAGGATACCTTTTAAGTTAAACGGATAATCCATGTTCAGATGAATCCAGAACAGCGGCTCCTTATAATCCATAAATACTTTCCGGTAAAATGTCTTGTAATCTTCATCAGTACACTCATTCGGATGTTTCATCCACAGTGGATGAATATCACTGATGGATACCGGACGTTTATTGATCTTTACTTTTTCTTTTGCGGGAGAAATTTCTACAACTTCTTTCTCTCCGTTTTCATTTTCTTTTTCTTCGGTCTTTGCATCTTCATGAATATGTTCTACAACCACATCATCGTCACGCAGATCTGCTTCGTCAATGGTTTCATATTCCTGTTCTGCATTCTCGTTGGAAAGGAAAATCTCAGTCGGCATGAAAGAACAATATTTTTCCAATACCTCACGAACTCTGTATTCGTTGGCAAATTCCAGATTGTCCTCGTTTAAGAACAGAGTGATCTCTGTACCGACGGTTGCCTTGTCACCATCCTGCATATCGTACTCGGAACCGCCGTCGCACTCCCAGTGTACCGGTGTTGCCCCTTCTTTATATGATAAGGTATCAATATGAACCTCATCCGCTACCATAAATGCTGAATAGAATCCCAGACCAAAATGTCCAATGATCTGATCATCATTTGTTTTATCTTTGTACTGCTCCAGGAACTTGGTTGCTCCGGAAAAAGCAATCTGTGTAATATACTCTTCTACTTCATCGGCTGTCATACCAAGACCGGTATCGATAAATTTCAGGGTTTTCTTTTCCGGATTGACGATCACATCGATTTTATTTTTGTAATCATCCGGGAAAGTGTATTCTCCCATCATCTCCAGTTTCTTTAATTTTGTGATTGCATCACAGCCGTTGGATACCAGCTCACGAACGAAAATATCGTGGTCGGAATACAGCCATTTCTTTATGATTGGAAAAATATTGTCACTGTTAATTGAAAGATTTCCATGTTTTGCTCCCATGGTTATACACACTCCTTTTCCTGCAGAAAACCTGTCATCCGTCTTTTTCTGTGCTCCTGTTCTCTGCTTTTTTCTTTGAAAGATCAAATTCTTTCACTGACTTTAATACTAATACCGAATATTCCAAATGTCAAGAAAAAATTAGCACTCATTTCTAATGAGTGCTAATAATTTTACGGATTTCTATTTGTTTGTTGCTTAAACAACATCTATATTGTTTTTTGTCTGATAACCTCATATTTCAGCATCCGCGATTCCTGCTGTCTCCTCTTTTTCTCCATCAGATCCAGCAACAGATCTGCCGCTTCCCTTCCGCTGGTATGATAATGATAATGTACCGTTGTCAGTCTCGGACACAAAAGATCCGCAATAGCTCCGTGTCCCATACCGGCAACTTTCATCTCTCCAGGCACTGTGATTCCCCGCTCAGAAAGGCAGGACAATACACCTGCAGCAATCATATCTGTCGCACATAACACGCCATCCGGCCTTTTCCCGTCAGCAAGCATCTCTGTCATTGCCTGATATCCACCCTGTGCGGAAAACGCAGCCACCCGATACGGAACTTCATCCATATGCAGGCCTGACTTTTCCAGTGCATGGCAGGCCCCGCGGTAACGGTTCTCTCCTGCTGCCTTATCCCGCCGGTCCACACCAATATATGCCGGCCGCCTGCACCCGCTTTTTAACAGCTCTTCCATCATGGCACACGCCGCTCCTTCATCATCATGGTAAATGCATGGATATTTTTCACTTTTCTGTCCAAGAATCACCACCGGAACACCCATATGCTCCAGTGCTTTCTCATGTCGTTTTGTCAGTACTGAAGCGACAAAAATCAATCCATCCACCTGACTTTGTTCAAAGGTTTCCAGAATCCCGATTTCTTTTTCCAGACTCAGATTTGAATTCATCAGCAATACGTGATAATTCTTCTGATCCATACGTTCTGAGATGCCTGATAATATCTTCGGCACCGACTCTGAATCGATCTGTGGAACCAGAACACCGATCCGGTTGCTCTTTTTCGTCCTCATCGTTCTGGCATATTCCGACGGCCGGTACTTGGTCTCCCGAATCACCCTTTCGATTCGCTGACGTTTTTCCTGACTGAGACTCCCGTCATTTAAATAACGGGAAACTGCTGCACTTGAAACACCTGCCAGTTTTGCAATTTCACTGATCGTCATACCGACACCTATTTTTTCAGCAGCCAGTAGCAGCCAAATGCCGGGATCTGTACTCCTCTGGCTTCCATCTGTCTGCCGCTGATCAGATCCTCATACATGCCGTCTTCCTCATTGATCCATGCAACCTTATCATATTCGCTGAAGTTAAACAAAGCTACCAGTTTCTCTCCGTTCTTTTCTTTTATCAGACCAAGGATAGAATCATCCCAGGTATCCACTGTTCTGCAGTCTGCGGTACTCTCGAATACCGGATGCGATTTCCGGATTGTCTCCAGCTTTGACAGTCCTTCAAACATTTCTCCTGGAATGGTACCTTTTGTATGACGAAGTTCCGCTTTATCCCACTGAAAATCTCCTCTGTGCAGATAACGGGAATCCTCCCATTTCTTCGGATCTTCATGGTAGGTATAATCATTTTCCTGACCAATCTCATCGCCGCTGTAGATAACCGGGATGCCAGACTGCGTCAGCATATAGGCATGCAGTGTCAGGTCATAACGGATTGCTCTCTTTGTTGCTTCTTCGTCTTTCTCATATGCTGCTTTCTCGATACCGCACAGAGATGCCGTAGTACCACACTGACGTGCATCTCCGGAAGCCGGATCTGCATTATACAGTTCTCCTCTTGCAAAAGAGTTCTTATAATTACCTGTGAAGAAATCGCTCAGATATTTCTTATGAGACACTTCATTGATGCCGAACTGACCAAGCCATCCATAGTCCAGCCCCCAGCCGATATCGTCATGGCAACGCAGATAATTCAGGAATACATAGTCCTTCGGCAGACGGTTGATGATATCCATCTGCTGACGCAGCAGACGGGCATCTCTCGTTGCTACCGTGTTCCAGGTGGTTGCCATCGTTGTTACATTATACAGCATATGACATTCCGGTTTTTCTACAGAGCCAAAATAAGGTACTACTTTTTCCGGTTCCATGACAACTTCTCCGAGAAGCAGTACACCCGGACACACGATCTCACAGATCATACGCATCATACGAACAATATTATGTACCTGCGGAAGATTTCTGCAATTGGTTCCCAGCTGTTTCCAGATATACGGAACCGCATCGATACGGATCACGTCGATACCTTTATTGGTCAGATTCAGCATATTATAGACCATTTCGTTCATAACAACCGGATTCCAGTAATTCAGATCCCACTGATATGGATAAAAGGTGGTCATTACAAATTTTTTCATATCATCCAGCCAGGTAAAGTTACCCGGTGCGGTTGTGGGGAATACCTGCGGAACCGTCTGTTCAAACTGAGACGGTACATCATAATTATCATAGAAATAATATCGATCCATGTATTCCCGCTCTCCGGCTCTGGCTCTTTTTGCCCACTCATGTTCTTCTGACGTATGATTCATTACAAAATCCATACACAGACTGATGCCTTTTTTCCGGCATTCGTCTGCCAGACTTTCCAGATCTTCCATAGTACCAAGTTCCGGCTGTACTTTTCTGAAATCACTGACCGCATAACCGCCATCACTCTTTCCTTCCGGAGATTCCAGAAGTGGCATCAGATGCAGATAATTGACATTACTTTCCTGTACATAATCCAGTTTCTCTTTGACACCTTTTAAGTTTCCTGCAAATGCATTGACATACATCATCATTCCCAGAATATCATTTTTCTTATACCATTCCGGATCCTGTTCTCTGACTCTGTCCTGTTTTTTCAGATCTGCTTTTCTGTCTGCATAAATATTTTTCAGATTTTTGCACAGATCTTCAAACATATCCATCCGGTTTTCATAAAGTTCACAGTACAGCCATTTCAGTTCGTCATAATGACGTGCCATACGTCTCTCAAACTCCTGCTCCTGCACTTTTGTATTCTCTGCTTTTTCTGTTTTTATCGGCTCTTCCTTAACTTCCGGCTTTTCCTCTTCTTTTACCGGTTCCGGTTTCACTTCCACTTTCTTTTTTTCTGTCTCTTCTGTCGGTTCTTCTTTTATTTCCGACATTTTTTCTTCTTTTTCCGGTTCAGCCTTTACCTCCGGCAATTCTACTTCTTTTTTTGTAGTGTTTTTCGCAGCTGTTGTCTTTTCTGTTGAGTCTACTACTTCTGCCTTTTTATTTTCTGCATTTGTTGCAATTTTTTCTTTCATTTCTGTGGTTCTTTTAGCTGCTCTCTGAGCCGCTTTTTTCTTTCTGGCTTTCATAGACACTTCTCCTAATCATATAATATTTTGTGCGGAACTTTCGCCACACTCATTTCACTTTACATCAATTATAGCATAGGTGTTTTAAAAATCAATAAAAACCCCTCCGGAAACTTTCAAAAGATTCCTTTATATTTAATATATGAATACTGTGAATATTTTTTAAACTTTTTCTTAAAGTTCCAAATTCTTCTCTATTTCCTTTGCTTTACAAATTCTTCTGTGCTATAATCACAATAGCTTTTTGAAGAGCTGCTACTATCGTAAATTTAGCGCGTAATAAAGAGGAGGCATTTCTCATATGAGCACAAGCACCCGTATCAAACGTGTCATTCCGGTAGCACTTTATACCGTCTTTTATCTGCTTTGTTTCACTTATCTGGAGAACCGGCATGTACGGTATCACATTATTGATTCCAGTCTGGACGATAAGATTCCATTCTGCGAATATTTTATTATTCCATATTTGTTATGGTTTCTTTATATCGCTGTGACTGTCGGCTATTTTCTATTTTTCAATGAGAATACAACCGAGTTCTGGAGCCTGATTTTGAATCTTGCCATCGGTATGACATTATTTTTAATTGTATCTTATGTATATCCAAACGGACTGAATATCCGTCCGGCAGAATTTACCAACGATTCTGTTTTCACCCGTATGGTTCAGTTCCTGTATCGGACAGATACACCAACAAATGTACTTCCAAGCATTCATGTATATAATTCTGTGGCCGCCTTTTCTGCAATCCACACCTGCAAGAATCTGCAGAAACATAAAGGAATCCGTACAGGTTCATTTATTCTGACCACACTGATCATTCTGTCCACCATGTTCTTAAAACAACATTCTATAGCTGATGTAGCAACAGGTATTACCTGTGCTGTAGCAACATATGTGCTGTTCTACTCAAGAGTAGCCGAAAAACAGGGAGCAAAAGCAAAACAGCGTTCCCCACTTCATCAACACGACACACATGTATAAATCAAATTTCATTTCTTCTGAAATTTAACCATTAACTTTAAAAAACCGGCGAGTGAACATCTTTTTCACTCACCGGTTTTTTACTAAAAAAGGTCCACCGGACCTTTTTGTCGTATGCTTGGCGATAAAAATTTCGGATTTTTAGTTGAATCCGTAAATCTTCTGCACCACCTTATATCCCGTTACAGAAACCTGTCTTCCTCCTTTGCCAGGCAGATTGCAAAGACGTCCCAGCAGACTCAACCGAATCTTTCCATAATCCGCACGGTCATTGGTTTTCAGATACCGCCACAGTTCTTTCTTCTTCTCAAAACACTCATCCGTCTTCGCCTGAATCAGGAAAATACTGGATACCGTCATGATCATGATCAGCATATGTCTCATATAACCTCTCTGGTTACGGTGAAGATTCTTTACCTGTCCCATATAATCGATCATCAGCTTATTTACACGGATCTGCTGATCCACACGACCGATCATCACGCTCTCACTAACGGACTGATCTGCTCTTCCGATAAAGTAGCGGTACAGATTTACATCCAGATAATACATGCTCTGCACACTCGCCAGCGGAATAAATGCCACCAGATTGTCCACATAGAATGTATGCTCCGGCAGTTTCAGACCACATTCCCGCAGAAGCTCTGTCCTGTAAATCATCGAATGCATCAGCAGATAATGGCTGGTTCCCAGTAGCTTTACATCATCCCATCCGAAGATTTTATCCTGAGGAAGTGCAGAACGATACCTCATCACGGTCTTTCTTTTCGCTCCCACTTTTTCATAGACATAATTACAGATCAAAAGATCCAGTGTCTTTGGTCCTCTGACGCATAGTTTTAAGACTTCAAGTGCTTTTTTAAGTGCTTCTTCATTCAGCCAGTCATCGCTGTCCACCACTTTAAAGTAAAGTCCTGTAGCATGCGCAAGTCCCGTATTGACCGCTCCGCCATGTCCCTTGTTTTCCTGATGGATTGCCTTTACAATCGTGGGATATTTTTCTTCATAGTCTCTTGCGATCTTTAGCGTATCATCTTTGGATCCGTCATCCACGATCAGAATCTCTACATCTTCTCCACCTTTTAAAAGGGAATCCACACATTTTCTCATATATTCCTGTGAATTGTAACATGGTACTGCAATACTCAGTATTTTCACTTTTGTTCTCCTTTTCTTTGTCTGTAAATATTTTTCGGTAACTGTTCCGTTCTTTCACAGTTATTTATTAAACAGTTACGTTTTATTACTTCTTTATCTGTATTTATCCTGTCCAAGACGCATCTGAATCTGTTCTGCATATGCCTGAAAAGCCGCCGGAATCGGATACTCCTTTTCCACTTCACTGATCTCTGCAAAAATCATCTTCGGATCTGCGCTTTCTTCCAGTGCCGCCACCCGGATCAGATATCCTTTCATATCCCATTCCACATGTGAAAAAATATGCTTTGCATCAATCAATGGCACGATCTGAAGCGGTATAAGATCCTGATTCTCCACCCATGCTAGAATCTCTTCCTCGCTCAGATATCCTTCCAGATTCGGCAGTTCATACATTCCTGCCAGCAACCCCTTCGCCGGGCGCTTTCGAATCGCCACCCGTTCACCGTCTCGTAATACCAGAACAGTTTTTTCTTCTTTTCGCCGTTCCTGTCTTTTCTTTTTCACCGGAAGATTCAGTACCGTTCCATGCACTCTTGCCTGGCAGTATTCTGCCACCGGACACACCCCACACTTCGGTGCACCGTTCGGTACACATATCATAGCACCGAGTTCCATCAATGCCTGGTTAAATGTGCCGGATCTGCTGCCAGGCATCACTTTCAAAAATTCTTTCTCCACTTTTGTTTTTACTGACTGCTTTAAGATATCACTGTCATCTTCCATGATTCTCGCATACACCCGAAGGACATTTCCATCCACCGCAGGTACCGGAAGATCATATGCGATGGATGCCACCGCTCCCGCTGTGTAATTTCCGATCCCCGGAAGTTCTTTTAATTTTTCATAGTCAGCCGGGAGTCTTCCCCCATATTCTTTCACAATGCGAACAGCTGCCTTCTGGATATTCCGTACCCGGTTATAATACCCAAGTCCTTCCCAGAGCTTCAGCAACTGCTCCTCCGGACAGACTGCAACATCCTCTACCTTGGGCAGTGCCTTTATAAACTGTTCAAAAAACGGACGAACAGCTTCCACCCTTGTCTGCTGCAGCATAATTTCCGATATCCATATATAGTACGGATTTTTGGAAGCTCTCCATGGCAGGATTCTGTGATTCTCTTCATACCATTCTATCAGTGGTTCTACAATTTTCGCTAACATTTTACCTCTTCTCTGTCGTTAAGTCTATCGGTATTTTCCAGTCTGTTCTGATTCGGTTACTGTTCACTCCGTGCCCAGCAACACGCTGCGCGATGCACAGAATTTATGCTAATCGCATAAATTCGTGCGATATGTCTCGGGTTTTCTGTGACCTTCGCTCACACAAAACACCTCGCGGGATATTACCAGTGAACAGTAACCTGATTCGTGCCGACTCTGCAATACAATCTCTTGCTTTTTTCTCTTTTTCTCTCTACAATATACATTGGTATCTGTTTTGTAAACAGTATGACTGTGTTTTACAGATCCTGCTGTTATCATCAGATTCTACAGATGATTTCTTATTACACTGTATAAAGGAGATTACTATGGACAGTATTATTTTTGATGTTGACGGAACCCTGTGGGATTCCACGGAAATCTGTGCGAAAGCCTGGACTGACGTGATTCATCGGGAAACCAGTCTTTCTCTTACCATTAATGCCTCTACACTGAAAGGACTTTTCGGTCGTCTGCTTCCCGATATTGCGAGTGTACTTTTTGCGGATTATCCAAAAGAAGAACAGCTTCGTCTTATCAATCGGTGCTGTCAGGAAGAACATAAAGCTTTGCTGGCGCAGTGTGCACCGCTGTATCCGGATCTTGAAAAAACACTGCAACAGTTAAAAGAAAATTATCGACTGTTCATTGTCAGCAACTGCCAGGCCGGTTATATCGAAGTCTTTTTGGAAACCAGTGGTCTTGGCTCTTACTTTGAAGGTCATCTTTGTCCCGGAGACACCGGAAACGCCAAAGCCGATAATATCTGCAAGATCATTCAGGAGTATCATCTTAAATCCCCTGTATATGTGGGGGATACACTAGGTGATTTCAACGCAACAAAAACCGCAGGAATTCCATTTGTCTTTGCATCCTATGGATTCGGTCAGGTTCCTTCTCCTGATTATACCATCCATTGCCCGGGAGATCTTCTTAATATTTTTTAAATTTTCGAAAATATTTTTTTAAATTCAAGGCTGTCAGCAGATTTATGCAGGCAGCCTCATATTTTCATTCACAGCCCGGCAGGCTCTTCTTATCCATGCAGTTTATACCCATTATTATATACACACACGATCGGTGTTTCCTTATTGATCATCTCATAGATCTTCGCCGCCTTTTTCCCCGGCAGGTTAATACAGCCATGAGATCCGCTGTAAATATAGATTTTTCCTCCGAAACTCGATCTCCAGGAAGCATCGTGCAGCCCGATTCCACCGTTAAATGGCATCCAGTAGTTTACATGAGACTGATAACTTGGCTGTCCGCTGGCATTGGAACGTCCCCGAAGGATTCTGTCTTTTTGCTTATATGTCAGGAAATAAACTCCCGGTGGAGTAAACCGGTCTTTTGTCATTCTTCCGGACACAAACGGGGTGTCCAGAACCACTTTTCCTTTTTTATAATAATACAGATGCTGTTCCGTCAGATTGACTTCTATGTAAGTATCCCCCAGACCATGGTTATCTGTATACAGCTCTTCCTGACTGTACTCTGGCTTTCTCGTCACCTGCTGCTGGTTTTTAATATTCTTTTTCAGAACTTTGATTTCTGCTTTCTGATCGATCTTCCAACCGTAATTTCCACCGGTCACAGTCACATCCAGTCCTGAAGTCGTATGAAATGGTCTTTCTTTTCCCAGCGTATCGACTTCCTCCGCCAGTTTCTTAACATATTTTTTGATCTTCGCATTCATCTTATCCTGATCAAGACTGTAATTGCCATCTTCATCAAGATTCAGCCATTTTTTTACCGTATTTCCATTCAGAACTTTCTCTCCCTCGGGAAGCTCATATGTCACCTGTACATTTGCCAGTTCGTTTAACTGCTTTTTTTGCTTCGCAAGAAGTTCACTGTCTTTGGTAACTGCAGGTTTCACATATCCGTCTGCCTGTTCCACATCCAGTGTTTCTTCTCCCTCTTTCAATGCCTGCTCCACAGCTTTTCCCAACGCATCCGTATCGATCGTCGTTCCCTGTTTTTCCTTTTTGACCACAAACTGATCTTCTTTATAAACGATTTTCGCATCCACCGGTGCTTCCTGTGATTCTTCGGACAGATGCGAAAGATTGTTCAGCTTCTTTTCCAGTTTGTCTTCATCATAGACGATCCCACTTTTCAGTTCATACTCTGACTGTTCAAACCAGTATTTCATCCATAAAAACGGATTCTGTTTTTTTAAAAAACTTTCAATTTCTCCATCATCCTGATAAGTATAATCAAAATCCTTTCCCGCTATGGTTTCACTTTCATCTCCCCGGAATGTCAGTGTCAGTTGATAGGTCTCTGTTTCTTTTCTGTATGCATCTTCAGCTTCTTTTGCTGTCATTTTTCCACAGTCCAACTCGTTGATCCTGGTTCCCGGCAGAAAATGATTCTGATATACCGAAACCTGATATCCGTATATGCCCGCCAGACCAAGTAGCGCCACTCCTGCTGCTATCACAACCCCTTTTTTCTTTTTACTCCACTTTTTCATTTCTGTAATCCCTTCTTTTTTTTCATGGATCCCGTTACCGAACTCCATATAATGTTAACAATAAACATGGCAATCGCGATCATTCCTGCCATCAGTAATGTCTGTTGAAAATAATACGCCGCCTGCTCTCCCTCCGGATATAAAATATGATATACGATCCGGTACATTCCCGCACCCGGAACCAGTGTCATATTCGCAGGAATCAATATCATCGTCACCGGTGTCTTAAATACTCTCGCACACACATTTGCGCCTACAGATATCACCGCTGCTCCGAAAAATGCTCCCAGAAGCTCCGAATGTGTCATTGCTCCCACCAGCAGATATACAAACCAGCCGATACCTCCATCGATTCCCGCCCATACATAGAACTTCTTCGGCACCCCTAATATTCTTGCAAAGCCGTACACAGCAGCAATCCCGCCGATACTTTGTATAATCATGTCTGTCATCGTCTTCTCCCCCTATCTTCCAAGGACTGCTGCCATCACAAATAATCCCATACCGATACCAATTGCAACCGCCAGTGCGATCACAAAAGCTTCAGCTGCCCTTGCAAGCCCGGAAAGATAATCTCCATGCAGCGTATCAAAAACCGCATTTGTGATAGCCGCTCCCGGAACAAAAGGCATGATACAGCTGATGATCAGAAGGTCTGTATCATATGTCCCCGGAAGTGCCGCCGTCAAAAAACCGATGGCAACTGCCACAGACAGAGAACACACGATATTCTCCACAAACATGTGCATATGTCCTTTTTTACATGAAAACTGCACCGCGGCTCCGACCAGGCCCACAACGGCTGCCACGATTGCTTCCGCCCAGTTACTACCGAACATGACGGCAAATCCACCGGTCAGAAGGGCAAATGCCAGCAACCGGATCTTTGGCGGTTCTTTTTCCTTCCACAGTGCCTTCATCTGTTTAAACGCCTGTTCCAGCGTAAGCTCATCATTACAAAATTCTCTGGATATCTGATTCACCTGGTCAATTTTCTCCAGATTTGTACCATGACTCTGGATCCTTCGCACAACAGTCAGCGAATCCATAGTCGGATCATCCAGCGTGGCAACAAATCCGGTCATCATCACCAGAACCTGCACTGTCTTCAGATTCGATTTCTGCAGGATCCGGTAGACCGTATCTTCCACCCGATACGTCTCTGCCCCGTTTTGCATCAGGATATCCCCGGCAAACACCGCCATATCCAACAACAACTTGTAGTCCATCACATTTTTGCTCACTTTCCTCTGTTCTCTTTTCTTCTTTCTTTCATAGAACAAAGAATGTGCCTTGGCACATCCTCGCGCAGCGTTTTTCACTTTACAGGAAAGCAGTTTTCTGTAAAGTAAAAAAAGTCCCGGCACAATATTCTTTGTACCGAAACTTCATTATAACCTATAAAAACAAATTTGCAAATAGCCCAATCAACGGAATTGCAATTAAAGTTCTCTCCGTAAAGATCAGGAATAATTTCCACAGATTTAACGGGATTTCACTCTTGATAATAATGGTGCCAACCTCTGTCAGATATATAATCTGCACCAGAGAAAGCACGCCTACGATAAACTTGGTTTTTACCGAACTGATGCCTCCCAAAAGCAGTGCCGGAATAAACATATCGGTAAACCCTACCAGTGTAGCCGTTGCCGCCGCAAAGGCCTCTTTCACACCGAACAGCTTCATATATAATCCCATCGGATAAGAAATCCAGTTAAACACCGGTGTGTAAGTTGCGATCACCAGTGCGATCGTTCCCCATGCGATAACAATTGGGATCAGGTCAAAGACCATACCCATGACTACTTCCATACCACTTGCCAGCAGACCTTTTGCGTGAAATCCTTCTGCACGTTTGCAGCTGATCTCCACGCGCCGCAAAATGGCACTCGAAATATTTTCCAAGGGTACCTCCCATTCCCGCCTGCAAGTATCTATCCGGTGCTTTTGCTATTACTTCCAGATCGATAAAACAGTGTCTCGCCGGACACTCATAAAAATAAAAGCTGTCAAACGTTCCATTTTCTTTATATACAACAGAAAGCGCCGTTGTTGCCGCACAGGTCGCCGCGATCGTCGGAAACGTAAAAACTGGAAGTCCTGTCTCGTATCCGGCTCCTTTTGCCGTATCCAACGCGTTTCCGCCACCCATACCAAAGATCATATCCACCTGTTTTTCTTTTGCATATGCCGCCTAGCGATGAATATTTTCATAAGTACAATCTTCGCCAAAAATAACCGTCTCCACAAGTTCCATACAGGTTCCGGCAATTGCCTGCACCAGACGTTCTTTACCCGCATGTAATGCCTTTTTCCCACCGATCAGAAGGATCCGTTTTCCGTATAACCCGCACACAGACGGAACTTCTTTCCATGTATCTGTTCCAATAGAATAATTACAAAAGAAAACTTTTTCTCCATTCATTATTTCAACAACTCCTTTAATTTACCAAGACGCTCCAGTGCCTCATCAATCGTTGCTTCCTCTCTCGCAAAATGCAGACGGATCAGATGGTTTACATCCTCCTTAAAGAAACTGGATCCCGGTACCGCAGCAACACCGATATTTTTGATCATCCACTCACAGAATTCCAGATCCGTATAGCCCGCAAACTTCGGCAGATCCAGAAACTCCTGAATATCAATCAGCACAAAATACGTTCCCTGCGGAACATTATGTTTCAATCCGATCCGATCCAAACCATCCAGGAAATACTTACGTTTCTTTGTATATGTCTCCAGAAGTTCAGTATAATAGTTCTCTGGAAAATTCAGCCCTACCGTAGCGGCTTCCTGTAACGGTGCAGCTGCTCCGACAGTCAGGAAATCATGAACTTTCTTCGCTGCCTCGATCACTTCTTCCGGTCCGATCAGATATCCCAGTCTCCATCCGGTAATAGAATACGTCTTTGACAGAGAATTGCAGGTGATCGTATGCTCATACATACCCGGCAGAGATGCCATGCAAGTATGATGATATGGCGCATATACCATATGTTCATACACCTCATCCGTTACCACGAACGCATCATATTTCATTGCAAGTTCACCGATTCCCATCAGTTCCTCTCTGGAAAATACTTTACCACACGGATTTGACGGATTACATACGATGATCGCCTTCGCCCCCTCCTGAAATCCTTTTTCCACCAGACTCATATCAAAATGATATTCCGGCGGAACCAGTGGAATGTAGATCGGATCTGCTCCGGATAAAATCGCATCTGCTCCATAATTTTCATAAAATGGAGAAAATACCATAACCTTATCCCCTGGATTGCAGATGGTCATCATCGCACACATCATCGCTTCCGTACCACCGCAAGTCACAACAATCTCTTTCTCCGGATCAATCGTCCGTCCAATCGCCCGTTCCTGCTTTCTTGCAAGTGCCTCCCTGAAGTTCTCTGCTCCAAAGGTAATCGAGTACTGGTGCGGCCCCTCATAAGCTGCCTTCGCCAGTGCATCCATAATCTCCTTCGGCAGATCAAAATCCGGGAATCCCTGAGAAAGATTTATAGCTCCATACTCATCACTGATTCGCGTCATTCTGCGGATCACCGAATCCGTAAATGTCTGTACCCTGTTACTTAATCCTGGCATAGTATGTTCTCCTTTGTTTTTTTCGGTTACTGTTCGTTCTATTCACAGCAATTTACCTTTTTTATCTTCTGTTCATACATATCATGTTACTGTTCACTCCGTTCCCAGTAACACGCTTCACGCTCTAGCCTGTTTTGTCCTGATATGGACTTGTGTTTCTTTCAAGCCTCGTCTATAATAAAGTATACCGTTACGGTATAGTCAATAGAAAGGATGTATATTTATGCAAAAATTTTCTGTCCCATGCATAAAAACAGGTGGTTTTGCAAAATTATGCAATACAAACAAGCGTACACTGATCCATTACGATGAAATCGGCCTCTTTTCCCCAGCCTATACCGATGAAAAAGGCTACCGCTATTACAGTGAAAATCAGTGTGATACCTTCTTTACAATCACCTGTCTCAAAGAAATCGGCATGCCCTTAAAAGCGATCAAACAATACATTGACCATAAAAATCCCGTAGATCTGCAGACTCTGCTGTTGCAACAACAAAAAAAAGTAGACGCGGAACTCGAACATCTTTGTCGTATTCGTCAGGTAATCGATACCAAGCTTCATCTGATCCATACCGGTGAACATCTCCACTTTTCTGATTCAGTTTCAGCTGTAAGTCTGGAAGACTTCCCCGAAGAATATCTGGTCGTCAGCCCCCCGTTACATACCAGTGACCACGAAAAGATCTTTTCCGCCATTTATCAGCATATCGCATACTGCAACCACAATCTGTTAAATGCCGGTCACCCCTACGGTGCCATGCTCTCCACCGAGGAACTGTTACAGGGGCATCAGGATGTGTACGCTCATTTTTTTACCAAGGTGATCCAACCACCAAATGGTCACCCTTGGATGCTCAAACCAGCAGGAATGTATGCAGTCATCTATCTCAAAGGCAACTACTACGAAGCTGATCATGCTTTTCAAACTCTCCTGGACTATATTCGTGAAAATAACCTGACACCTGGGACTTACTGTTATAAAGAAGCGGTTCTGGATGAAATGGCAGTAGCGCACGAAAACCAACTAGTAACCCGAATATCCATACCAGTATAATACAATAATCCCCGGAAGATAATCTGGTCTTCTGCCAGAAAAATCCTCCGGGGATTTATATGTATTGTTTTTATTTCGTCTCTTTGGTTTCTTCCAAAACCGAAGTACAATGCGGACATCTGGTTGCATCAATGGCAATCTCTGTCTTACAATAAGGACATTTCTTCGTTGTCGGTGCAGCCGGTTTTTCTTCTTTGTTATGATTCAGCTTTTCAGCCGCACTATTCATAACTCTCATAATCGTAAAGATTACCAGTGCCATGATCAGGAAATTCAACACAGCTGAGATAAACTTACCATAATTCAAAGTAACCTCGCCTAAAATGTTCCATTTCAGCTGATCAAAATTCATACCACCGAACAGTCCAAGAATCGGATTAATGATATCATCAACCAAAGAAGATACGATACTGGTAAAAGCACCACCAATAATGATACCGACAGCCATATCCATCACATTTCCACGGTTGATAAATTCCCGAAATTCTTTGATAAACTTCTTCACTCTTCCTTCCCCCTTCTTTTGTATTCGCTGTACAAGCTGTTTTTATTATATAATTCCACAGTTAAAATGACAAGATATAACAATACAATAGCAATCAAAATCTGTCCGCTAGATCAATGATTGATATGGAATACAAAAAAAGAACAACAATAACTGTTGTTCTTACTATACAGGGGATGAGGGATTCGAACCCCCATCGACGGTTTTGGAGACCGGTGCTCTACCATTGAACTAATCCCCTATATTTAATTGAAGGTATATACCTTCAAAACTGCACACACGTAACATCCTTCTTCCTACTGCTTTGCGATCGACCGTTCCAGGTCAAACCCTCGACCGATTAGTAACAGTCAGCTCCATACATTACTGCACTTCCACCTCTGCCCTATCTACCTCGTCGTCTTCAAGGGGTCTTACTTCTTTCGACTGGGATATCTCATCTTGAGGGGGGCTTCACTCTTAGATTCCTTCAGCCTTCGCTGAAACTGTTATTCTTTTTGATTATACACTCAAAACCACACACTGAAATCCTTCATCCGGGGAGATAACTCCTCTTTCCTTCCTTCATGGATAAGCCCTCGACCTATTAGTATCAGTCAGCTACATGTGTTACCACACTTCCACCTCTGACCTATCAACCTCGTCGTCTTCAAGGGGTCTTAATTCTTGCGAATGGGATATCTCATCTTGAGGGGGGCTTCACGCTTAGAAGCCTTCAGCGTTTATCCCTTCCCGACTAGGCTACCCTGCCATGCACTTGGTAGTGCAACAGGTACACCAGAGGTCAGTCCATCCCGGTCCTCTCGTACTAAGGACAGCTCCTCTCAAATATCCTACGCCCACGCCGGATAGGGACCGAACTGTCTCACGACGTTCTGAACCCAGCTCGCGTACCGCTTTAATG
>NZ_JALFPR010000054.1:0-21068 GCF_022785585.1 Oliverpabstia sp.
AATCGGGAGCATTGGTGGACCAAGATGTTGTAAAAGAGATTCTTATATGGCCATAATCTCAGCGATTGACTATGTGGCAGAGAATTTTAATATACAAATGGAAAAGCCTGTTATAAAGTGCATTCATTCTGATAAGAACAACCAATGTATTAAGGAGAGGTGTCCGTTTCATGAATAAGAAAAAAGTCGCATTTATCTGTGTTCATAATTCCTGCCGTAGTCAGATAGCAGAGGCATTGGGAAAACATCTGGCATCAGATATATTTGAAAGCTATTCGGCCGGAACAGAGACAAAGCCTCAGATTAATCAGGATGCCGTTCGTATCATGAAAAAGATTTATGGAATAGACATGGAAGCAAATGGTCAGCACAGTAAGCTGATTACTGATATCCCAGATGTTGATATTGCAATATCCATGGGATGCAATGTGGGATGTCCTTTTATTGGAAGGGCGTTTGATGATAACTGGGGACTTGATGATCCAACGGGGAAATCAGATGATGATTTCAAGGCTGTGATACAGCGGATTGAGGAGAATATCATGGAGCTAAAGAAAATGTTGAGTGAAAGTTAAAGTGGAGTTTTGCGTGAGCAAACATTAGAAAATACAGATGGTTAAGGTGGTGATCAATGTGGTCATCACTTTTTCTATTTCTGAAAAGAGATGATTTACAAAATGAAAACCTGGAAGCTGATCGTGTTGATGCTCTGTTGCAGTATGATTGGTGTATGTGAGAAGTATCTCTATGATTACTTTGCTCATTCTGTGGAAAACAAAGAAGACTATGCGAATTTTATAGACATTGGTTTCTCGGATGATACAAAAATGATCCGGAAAGTTCACAAAGTTTGTTAAGCATAATGTAGACGACGTGCTATAATTACTGACAGTAGACATCAGAAAAGAAGGGACGAAATATGCAAATCAGTTTATTATTAATGGAAGAGATTGCAAAGCTTTTTGCGATCATGCTTATGGGATATGCGGTTGTAAAAGCTGGACTTATGAAGTCATCAGAGAGTAAAAGCATATGCTTATTATAAAAGAGTCAGCATAGATAAAAAACAATTCATGCAGAGAAAATATAAAGACAGAATTCTCAAAATTCGAGAAATATAAAGATGCAATTCCTCATGGTAGATGTGTATTGTGAAAAATAAATTTGTTATAGTGACAATATCAACAAAAAACAGAATATAGATGGGGTGATCAGATGGAAGCAGCACAGAGAATTCGATTAATCCGGATTATAGAAAAGATGGAGAAAAATCCGGCATTCAATAATAAGCTTGGAATAAAGAACACATCTGAATATTTATCAGAAAAAGAACAGAAAAAATGAAAGACACATATCAGAATGAGTTTCAGAAGGAGTAAAAAATGTTATCGTTATTATTTGCAATTTGTATGATTTGGTTTGTAGGAAAATTTTTTGTTTTTGGGTTAAGAGCATCCTGGGGAATTATGAAACTACTTTTAACAGTTATTTTCTTCCCGCTGATATTGATTGGTATGGTTATAGGTGGACTGATGTACATTGCTTTTCCATTGTTGATTGTCGGTGGCATTATAGCATTGGTGACGTCACACTCATAATCGATCAGGAGGAAGAAAACGAATGGGATATGATATTGAAAAAGAAAAAAGAGAAGCAATTGAAGCTGGGCGTAGGGCTTTGAACAGTCTTCAGACAGCAAAAGAAAATCTAAACAGTGCAAAGAACTGGGGACTGGTAGATATGTTTGGTGGTGGCTTTTTCACTACGATGTTAAAACATTCTAAAATGGATCAGGCGAAGCAGAATATGGAGCAGGCAAAGTATGATCTCCGTAATTTCAGCAGGAAATTAAATGATGTAAATATGGCATGTAACTTGAATATCGATACTGGAGATTTCCTTTCTTTTGCGGATTATTTCTTTGATGGCTTTGTTGTGGACTGGGTGGTCCAGGATCGAATCAATAATGCAAAAAGACAGGTAGAAGAAGCAATTCGAAGAACAGAAAGTATAGTCAATCAATTACAGCGTATGTAAAGGAAAAGGCAATGAGTCAGAAATGGTTCATTGCCTTTCTTGGCATTATGGATTATTTTAATTTTTCTTTTTCGGCATTTAAGAGCTCAAGATTAAGCCCTTGTTCTCCGGCGGTCTTATCTACCCAAAGATTCAAAGAGTCTATGGCTAAAGAAATTTCATCAAGTTTTTTACTGATATAAGCAAAATCTTTCATTTCATCATCGCTGATCTTACCGTCACGGGCAATCTGGATCAGACGACCGGTAAGAGGATTGATTTCATTCAGACCGGCAATTGTCTCCAGGATGATATTTGACAGATCAGTCACTTCTACTTCTGGAACATAGCGGTGGCCTATTTCACATTTGTGTGAGCAGTAATAGTTGCAGAGATCCGGTCGCTTATAAGCATCAGCCATTTGAATGATATCGTAAGGTGTAGGCTCCTGTGTTTCGTATTCGAATTTTTCGATTTTAGAATCTGAGACAGCCTCCATTTTATCACTTGCTTCTGCCCTTGTAAGCCCTGCAGCTTCCCGGCAAAGTTGGTAAATTGTTTTGTTTTCCCTGGTAGATTGTTTACCCATGAGAATTTCCTCCCCGTATATCGCAGAACATGAGAATCATCAATACATAAGATCACATGCAAGACGTGTATTTCTTATATAGAGTTTATGTAACTATTCAGTAGCCACTGTCCCGCGAGGTGTTTTTATCGTTTAAATGCATTTTGGCTCGTAACTGTGAAGGTACTGAACAGTTACGAGTTTATTATACTTGAATCATCAGTCAACAACAAGTTCATAAATGGATAGGAAGCCAGAAAGAGTGAACAAAGAAAGAGAGGTAGTAAAATAAGACGAACAAGAAGTGACAAAATTTGCATTTTGTATATTGAAGATGTAAAATGAATTCTTGCGGAAGGAGATTAAGTGAAATTCCGACAGCGCTTTCAATCATAGCCTTATAATGTATTAGTGGCACTTGTCATGCTAGAGCGTGCCTGAAAAATCATTTCTGCAATCTGCAAACCCCACTTTGCAGTATATTTTACCCTCATTCGGTTGTCGTAGCCCGCTACGCCGCTCTTATTCGGATAAAATCTCCTACAAACTGGGACTCGCAGCTCACGAAAAGCCTTTTTCAGACACGCTCTAGAGCTTCCGGGTAAAAGACAGGGATTTAAGGAGAAATAAGACAATGTCAAAAGATGAATATTTAATCACAGATGCGCCCCTTAAAGCACTGACTGTTTTTGCAATGCCAATGATTCTGGGCAGCTTTTTTCAGCAAGTATATAATATGGCGGATTCTATTATCGTCGGTCAGTTTGTTGGCTCCTCTGCGCTTGCGGCAGTTGGTGCCTGTGCTGCACTTACGAATGTCTTTATTTGTATAGCATTGGGTGCCGGTGTAGGTGCCGGTGTGCTTGTGAGTCGTTATTTTGGAGCCAGAGATTACAGCAAAATGAAAACAATTGTGTCAACATCACTGATCAGTTTCCTGATTCTAAGTATACTTCTGGGTGTCTTTGGCTTTTGCTTTTCCCATTCGATGATGAGGTTATTACAGACACCTGCTGATATACTGGAGGCAGCAGTACTGTATCTTCGTGTTTATTTTGTGGGCTTTCCGTTTTTGTTTATGTACAATATCCTTTCAACGATGTTCACATCGATCGGAGAGTCAAAAATTCCACTGGGTCTTTTGATATTTTCTTCTGTTTTGAATATATTTATGGATCTTTGGATGGTGGCAGGACTTGGCCTGGGTGTGTTCGGTGCAGCCCTTGCAACTCTCATTGCACAGGGGATTTCCGGAGTGTTTTCACTTTTGATTTTCTTTAGTCGGATGCGCCGGTATAAAAGCCATTTTGCCTGGTTTGATGGGAGAGAGTTACGTTCTATGCTTCGAATCGCCGTACCATCAGTTCTCCAGCAATCCACAGTATCAATTGGTATGATGATCGTACAGGCAGTTGTAAATCCATTCGGTACACAGGCACTCGCCGGTTATTCGGCAACGATGCGGGTAGAAAATGTTTTTTCACTGATTTTTGTATCCATTGGAAATGCAGTCTCACCGTATGTATCCCAGAATCTTGGCGCAAAGAAAATAGAACGTCTCAAAAAAGGATATCACGCTGCACTGGTGTTGGATCTGTGGTTTGCAGTTCTTGCTTTTGTAGTCATTGAAACACTGCATACTCAAATTTCCTCGTTATTCCTGGGGAAAGATGGAACCGCTTTAGCATATCAGGTATCTGGGGATTATATGAGATGGCTCGGTTACTTTTTCATTTTCATGGGTATCAAGATGGCAACGGATGGCGTTCTTCGTGGACTTGGAATCATGCGGCCTTTTCTCATTGCAAATATGGTCAACCTGGCAATCCGTCTGTCAGTTGCTTTGATCTGCGCACCTCGTTTTGGCATCGTATTTGTCTGGCTTGCTGTACCTGCCGGCTGGTTGGCTAATTTTTTGATTTCTTATGTGGCACTCAGAAAATCGTGGCCAACTGAAAGGGGAGAAATTTAACAACTATACTATACTCGGATTTCCCGTTGACATACTACATTCTATTTGATATTATTTATCAGGTAATAAAATATTCCATGAGGGAGTAGTTAGCGCGAAAGTGTGGTTTGTCAACATTCTGATTGTAGTACAGAGTACAATCTGGCAAATCTTAAATAATGAGACTCATGTATATCTTTGCTTCGGAATAAGAAGTCTGATCCGAGGTGAAGATATACATGAGTCTTTTTTTACGCAGGCAGCGGGTCGACGTCGTGTCTGTACCAACCAGCAGAGTGCTGTAAGCTGCTGGAAGACAGGAAAAGATGTTGGGATGACGGAAACTCATGGAGAGAAAAAAGGAGGAAACTATGGAAAACTTTATTAACAATGCTCCATTTGCGCTGGTTCTGGTTGCACTTGTGATTGGGTTTGTGCTGTTGATCAAAGGAGCGGATTATTTTGTGGAGGGAAGTTCAAGTGTAGCAAAGCGTCTGCATGTGCCGGCAATCATCATCGGACTTACGATCGTGGCGATGGGAACGTCGCTTCCGGAGACGGCGGTCAGTGTGTCGGCTTCTCTTACAGGAAATAATGAACTTGCTGTGAGCAATGTCGTAGGTTCCAATATCTTTAATCTGATGGTGGTTATTGGTGTCTGCGGCGTGCTGGCTACGGTCAATGTGGCAAAAGAGACGATTCGAAGAGACATCCCGTTTTCACTGATCTGTGCCGGTATGTTACTGCTCTTTGGAATCGCCGGAATCGGAGATACATCTTCGATGATACTGGGGCATCTGGATGGCGTAATCTTTCTGGGATGCTTTGCCGGTTATATTTTCTATATGATCCGTACAGCGATGAAAGCCAGTAAAGAAGGAAAACAAGTGGAGATTGAAGGTGGTTCGGACGAAGAGATCAGGCTGATATCCATGCCGTTAAGTATTCTTTTTATCGTTGGAGGTGCGGTTGCTATTGCCATTGGTGGAGATGTTACTGTTGATGCGGCAGCAAGAATTGCCGGTGATCTTGGGATGAGTCAGACGCTGATCGGACTTACGATCGTTTCCATCGGAACTTCTCTGCCGGAACTGGTAACTTCAATCGTTGCAGCGAAAAAGAACGAAGTAGATATGGCACTTGGAAACGCAGTGGGATCCAATATATTTAACATTCTGATGGTTCTCGGTATCGCATCTGCGATCAGCCCGATTACGCTCATCAGAGAAAATATCATCGATCTGTGTGTGCTGATTGTATTTACCGTATGTGTGTGGATCTTTGCGGCGACAAAGAAACGGATCGGAAAAGTGGAAGGGTTCTGTATGATCGCACTTTATGTGGCGTATGCGATTTATATTGTGATCAGATAATAATTAAAAACAATTATTGAATCACAGAGAGGGAGAACATGTTATTATTTTTAAAGGTATTTTTCACGGAATTTATCGCGGAAATGGGTGACAAGACGCAGCTGATGCTGATCGCGCTGACTTCCAAGTATAAGTTAAAAGATATTATCATGGGAACGGCGGCAGCGATCCTGGTGCTGAATGGTCTTGCGGTACTGGCGGGCGGACTGGTCAGCGAATTTATCCCGGAATGGCTGATTAAGATTGTTGCAGCTTTTGCCTTCCTTTATTTTGCGGCATCGATGCTTGCAGGAGACGAGGATGAAGAGGAAGAAGAGGGCGGAAAGAGCAAGATCAAATTTGCTCCTCTGGCAGTGTTCTGCACGTTCTTTGTAGCAGAGCTGGGAGACAAAACACAGCTGACAGCCATTACCTTTGGTGCCAATGAAGGGATGGGGGCTGCGTTTATCGTATGGATCGGATGCTCTCTGGGACTTTTTTTAGCGGACATTCTTGGTATGCTGGTGGGATATCTGTTAAAGAGTAAGACTCCGGATGGACTGTTAAATACGTTGGCATTTGTGATCTTTGTAATCTTCGGTATCTACACAGCTTATCAGGCACTGAACCTGATCAGTGAAAACGTCTGTCCGATCACCGTATGGCCGCTTCTGTCAGCTGTTACGGTGGTTTTCGTGGTGATTTGCGTCTGGCTTTATATGAAAAAGAAAAAGGGCCAGGATGTGTCAGCGGATAAAGGATAGTTTTTGAAGGATAAGAAGCCTGTGGGTGATCGAGGATACGATTGCCGGACAGATTTCTGAGTAAAATATAAGGGAACAGATCGTTGTACAGGTCTGTTCCCTTATATTTTTGTCTTATATTATTTTAATGTGAATTCGAGATATACCGGATCATGATCCGAATAGGTGTATCCGGTGTTGATGTTGTCGTAGGAGACGCATTCGATATTGTCTGAGATAATAAATCCATCCAGTGTTACGGTATACGTTTCACCCGGCACATATTCCATGTCGGCATTTCTGGCGCTGTTCCACAGGGAATCCCGTTCCTCGTCCGTCAGCTGATCGATGCAGAAAGAAAAGTGGTCAGGAAGGCTGGCTCTCGGGAAGGGGTATGCCCAGGACTCGCGATTTTCGGAATCGTCCTCGGAGGCTTTCAGATCATGGTTGAAATCACCGCCGCACAGGACGTAATTGCCGGCCTCGTATTCTTTCTGCATGTCATCGGCAAGCATACGGATCTGACCCTCACGGATTGCGTCGCTGTTGCCGTAGGCGGACATGTGGAGTTCAAAAATTACAAGTTCTTTTCCGTTATCCACAGGCAGTCTGGAAATATTGTAGCAGCGATCCAGGTCAAAAAATTTACTGAAGGATGTAGACACCGGGAAACTTCTCCGCAGAGAATCGGTTACCAGATATCTGGAAAACAGAGCAAGCCCCGATTTGCTGCTTCCATGTGGCTGTGTAAACGGATAGAAAAGAAATGCGGAGTCATAGTTCTGTGCGAAGACAGAATTGTAGGAACTCAGGCAAGTCTTTAAGATGGAATATTCGTTTACATGATAACTTCTGGTGGAATCAAGATCTACTTCCTGAAGCAATGCAAAATCAGGTTCATAAGAAGCAATGAGTTCACCGGCTCCCTGTATGGTGTTCTGCACACTTTCTTTGCTTTTTGCCCAGGAGGATCTGCCGCCGTCCATGAAGAAACTGAAGTCCGGTGTGTAAGCACCGAAACCAAGGTTGTAGGTCAGTGCGGAGTAGGTTTCCCCGGCAGTCAGTGCCGTGTTATACCGTGCGGATGCAGAAGCCGGGCGGGCTCCGGAAGTCAGTCCCTCCAGATCTTCTCCGGCGTCAGGGGCAGATTCTACTTCCAGAACCAGATTGTCTTCGATGCGATGATAGCTGGCATATAGATAGATGATATAAGCGATCAGCACCAGCAAAATCACCCCGAGTACGATACCAAGTACTTTAAAAATTTTCTTTACGGTTTTTTTCATAGTATGCCTTTTTCTTTGTAAAATCCAGGTAAAGTTTTTATTTCTTTGAGTGTATCATATTCAGGGCGAAAACTCTATAGAGCAATATTTAATCTCATAGATATTTGGTGAAAATGTGTTACGGCTTGCTCTGTTTGTAACAGTTGAAAGATTCTGCTTCTGTTATCCGATCGGTTCAAAATCAGCAGCTCCGTGTTTACACAGCGGGCAAATGTAGTCTGCCGGAAGTTCATCGCCCTCGTAGATATAACCGCAGACTTTGCAGACAAAACCTTTCTTTCCTTCGGTTTCCGGTTTTGGTTTTACGTTGTTCTGGTAGTAGGTGTAAGTCATGGTTTCCTGATTGCTCATCACGCGGGCTTCGGTCACGCTGCAGATAAACATACCGTGGGTACCGAGATCTACATAGTCTTCTACTTTGAGAGACATAAAGGCATTGATGTATTTATCCAGGAAGACCAGTCCGTTGTCGGAACGGTGTACGGTCTGACCGGCGAATTTATCCACACTTCGTCCGGTCTGGAAGCCAAACTGCTGGAAGACGGAGAACGGTGCTTCCGTGGACAGACAGTTGACATTTAACATACCGGTCTGTTTGATGACATGGTGTGAATAGTTTGCTTTGTTGATATTAACTGCTACACGGTTCGGGGTATCGGTCAGCTGGATGACGGTGTTTACAATCAGACCGTTATCTTTTTTACCGTCGTTAGAAGTTACCACATACAGGCCGTAACCGATCCGGAACAGTGCGGTCAGGTCATTTTTATTGGCAAGGGTATCGTTCTGGGCAATGTACTCTTTGCACAGTTCATCTGCCATGGCTTCCAGCTGATCCTGATTGTCCTGATTCATGGCAGAGAGGATCTTTACGGTGGTATCGAGCCAGTTGATCTTTTTACATTTTGCCATCATCTCACGCATCACCTTGGCAGCCAGAGGAGCCCAGGAACCGTTCTCGATCAGACCTACCGTACGGTTCTGGAAGTTGTGTTCCACCAGACGGGAGATATAGTCGTGCATAAACGGATAGATGCTTGCGTTGTAGGTTGTGGTGGCAAGGATCAGTTTGCTGTAGCGGAAAGCATCGGAGAGAGCCAGGGACATATCGTCTCTTGCCAGATCGTATACGACAACCTTCGGACATCCTTTGCTTCTTAATTTGTAAGCCAGCAGATCGACTGCTTTTTTCGTATGACCATAGACGGAAGTGTAGGCGATCACAATGCCCTCTTCTTCCGGTGTGTAGGAGGACCAGGTGTCATACAGACCGATATAATGTCCGAGATCTTCTGAAAGTACCGGTCCGTGGAGTGGGCAGATGATCCGGATATCGAGGGTTGCAGCCACTTTTAAGAGGGACTGAACCTGTGTGCCGTATTTTCCTACGATGCCGATGAAGTATCTGCGGGCTTCGTCATCCCAGTCTTCTTCCACATCCAGGGCACCGAATTTGCCGAAGCCGTCAGCGGAAAAGAGCACTTTATCAGTGCTGTCGTAAGTTACCATAACTTCCGGCCAGTGTACCATCGGAGCAAATACAAAGGTCAGCTGATGGTTTCCAAGACTTAACGTGCCGCCGTTGGTAACTTCGAGCTTCTGTCCCTCCAGAGTAAGTCCGAAAAAGTTGTAGATCATCTGGAAGGTCTTCACGTTGGCGACAACGGTGGTGTCCGGGTAAACTTTCAGGAAATTAGCCACGTTGGCTGCATGATCCGGTTCCATGTGCTGCACGATCAGGTAGTCCGGTTTGCGGCCATCAAGTACCTGCTCCAGGTTATCCAGCCATTCGTGGGTGAAGTTTGCATCTACGGTGTCCATGACAGCGATCTTTTCATCGAGGATCACGTAAGAGTTGTAAGCCATACCGTTGGCTACCGGGTACTGTCCTTCAAATAAATCAACTTTGTGATCGTTGACGCCTATGTATTTGATAGTATCTGTGATTTTCATATATGGGAACCTCCTGTGTGTGGAATCTGTTTTCTTGTTATCGTTAGTATACCCGGAAAAACCGGAAAATTCTGTTGCAAAAGCAACAAAATTGGAGTATGTTAAAAAAAACACAAAAAAAGAAAGACGGGGGAATACAGATGGAGAAAGTGACATTGTTTTCACATATCCTGCCGGAAGAACAGGAGCGGATGTGGATATGTTTTCAGATGCGTGAGATTGTATATGAAAATAACGAGATCATCATGGAGTATACGAATACGATGAAAAAGATCGGTTTGATCGCGGAGGGACAGGCTTCTTTATATGGCAGCGATGCGGAGGGCAATCAGTATCTGATGGATGAACTGAAAAAAGATGATGTCTTCGGGGAACCGCTGCTGTTACCGGAGATGTCGCAGCATTATTATGTCTGTGCGAAGGCGAAGACGCGTGTGATCTTTATTGATTATGAGCATGTGATCAAGCGGTGTGAAAATGCATGTAAATTTCACAGCCAGATGCTCAGCAATCTGTTACAGATGATCGCCATGCGTGCCAGCCAGCAGGCAAACCGGATCTATGTCTTATCGAGAAACAGTACCCGGAAAAAAATTATGGCGTATCTGAATGAAGTGGGAGGAGGGAAAAAGAAACAGGTATTTACACTGCCGGTATCTTATACGACTCTGGCAGAATATCTGTGCGTGGACCGGAGTGCAATGATGCGGGAATTTAAAAATCTGTCGGAAGAGGGAGTTTTGTTCCGGGAAGGGAAAAATATACGGATTTTGTTGTAAAATGGAAGAAAAGAGATCTATAATTAAGGAAAAGAGGTACGTGTATGAAACTGACATTTTTAGGAACAGGAGCAGGGGAAACATATCCGGGATACTGGTGTGAATGTCCTCATTGTACTTATGCAAGAAAACACAGAGGAAAAAACCTGAGAACAAACAGCAGCATGGTGATTGACGAAGAACTGCTGATCGATATCGGACCATCGTGTTTTGATAATGCAGCCCGGTTCGGAGTGAATTTATCAAAGCTCAAGACACTTCTGGTCACACATCCTCATGAAGATCATCTGTATCCGCAGCATCTGCACTGGAGAAATACAGACGAAAGCTTGCTGCCGCTTACTTATGTCGAAAAAATGAGACATGGAGGTCCACGGTTTACCGATATCCCGCAGCTGAATATTTACGGGAATTCTTTCGTGATGGAAACACTCAGAAAAAGTCTGGATGACATGGAAGAACTGAAAATAAATCTGCATGAGATCAGAGAGGGAAAGGAAGAGAAAACGGATGGGTACAGAATCTTGCCGGTTCGCGGAAATCATGGATCGCAACGGGGATTTTCCCACAGTTATATCATTCAGAAAGATGGAAAAACGTTATTGTATGCGCTGGATTCCGGAAGTTATGACGAGGATCAGTTTGCATTGATACAGGAACATCAGTACGATGCAGTTATTATGGAAGGAACTACAGGACTGAATGAACAGTATGGCGGACATATGTGTCTGATGAACAATATCCGAATAAGGGACCGATTGAAGGAAAATAAGTGCCTGCGTGAGAATAGTAGATTTCTTTTGACGCATCTGTCCCCACACTGGTGTCCGCCGCATGACTGGTACGAATCGATTGTGGCGTCAGAAGGACTGGAACTGGCTTATGACGGTTTACAGATCGAGGTCTGAAAGGAAATAAGAGGTTCTGCATAAAAACAATGTGATTTTTTTGTCAAATATAGTGAATTGACCGGTAGTCAGTGTAATGTTACAATGAAGGAAACCGGGAAACTGTTCTCAGTTTCCTGGTTTCCTTTTTCGCTGAACCGTAAATGAGAACAGGACAGGAGAGAGAAATGAGAGAAAAAATCATTGATACAGCAATTGAAGAATTTACCAGGAATGGTTTGAAATTTACGATGAATGATGTAGCGAAAGCGTTGGGGATCAGTAAAAAAACCATCTATACGGTGTTCGAGAGTAAACAGGATGTGCTGATGGCGATTGCAGACCGATATGCCCGTGATTTTACGGATATGCGGCAGGAGATCGAGGCGGATACCGAACTGGATACACTGGAAAAGCTGGAACGGCTGTTTTGCGCAATTCCGACCAAGTATTATAACATCGGACTTAGCAGGATCTTCGAACTGGCACAGAAGTATCCGAAGCAGTATAAGTACCTGATGAAAGCAGTCAGTCAGGGGTGGGCACTTGCCGAGCAGTATCTGGAGAAAGGGATCCGGGAAGGAAAGATCCGGAAGGATATCTCGAAACCGGTCGTTATGGCGATGATCCGGGGAACGGTAACCTGCTTTCTGGAGAGAGATATTCTCTACAAGAACGGGCTGACCTACGAACAGGGAAAAGAAGAGATGGTACAGATTATCATGAAAGGGATAAGAGAAACGTGAAAGAGGTAAGAGTCCTTGAGATCAAGGAGAGCGTATTTGCAGATAATGACTGGCAGGCGGATAACCTTCGCCGGGAGTTAAAAGAACAGGGAGTGTTTCTGATGAATCTGATGTCTTCACCGGGATCCGGAAAGACTACAACACTGAAAGGAACAATCGAGCGGTTAAAGGATCGGTTCCGGATCGGTGTGATGGAAGCGGATATTGATTCCGATGTGGATGCAAAGGCGATTGCGGAAACAGGTGTCAAATCGATCCAGCTGCATACCGGGGGTATGTGCCATCTGGATGCGGAGATGACCCGGCAGGGCGTGGAGAGTCTTGGCGTGGACGATGTGGATCTGGCGATCCTGGAAAATGTGGGGAATCTGGTCTGTCCGGCAGAATTTGATACGGGTGCATCGAAAAATGTGATGATCCTTTCCGTACCGGAGGGGCATGACAAACCGCTCAAATATCCGCTGATGTTCCAGATCTGTGATGCGGTGCTGATCAACAAGATCGATGTGCTGCCTTATTTTGATTTTGATATGGAACGGGTGAAAGAGTATATCCATCAGAGAAATCCACAGGCGAAGGTATTTCCGATCAGTGCGAAGACAGGGGAAGGCATGGATGCGTGGGCCGAGTGGCTGGCAGCACAGGTAACTGCATGGAAAAACTGATGGGAAGGAAAACCTGCAGAATATACAGGTGAGGTAGCTTACAGGGAGTAACTACCGCAAATAGCAAGGGAAGTGTCTGCGATTCAAACTCAATGTACCGGGCGGTCTGCCCGGAAAGAGATAAGAAGCAGGCAATGTGTAGGAGGATGAAAATGAAGAAAGAACTGGATAAAGAGCTGTATCCGGATTATGTCTATCCGGAATTCACCCCGGATCCGAACGAACCGTTCCGGGAGCCGATCGCGAAACTGGGCAAAAAGATCACAGACCGGATTCCGCAGAAACTGGGATTGAAAAAGATTACCAGAAACGATCCGGAGTACTGGGGACTTGCGGGCGTGCTTACCGATGAGGAAGCAGAACTGGCAGTAAAACTTGGTGTGAGAAAACCGAAGACACTGGCAGAGATCGTGAAACTCTCCGGTTTGGAAGAGAAAAAATGTGAAGCGCTGCTGGAAGAAATGTCAAGAAAAGGTCTTCTGGAATACAACTGGGAGAATCCGAAGCACGAAAAACAGTATGTGTTACCGATGTATGTACCGGGATGTGCAGAATTTTTCAACATGAACGCAAACATCCTGGACTCTAACCCGGAGATGGGAACTTTCTTTGAACATATGTCCCGTCTGCCTCTGGAGAAGATCACACCGTTCGTGCCGGAAGGCGGTGCCGGTATCGGTATGCATGTTATCCCGGTGGAAAAAGCGATCGAGATGGAAAATGAATCCGTAGATCTGGAACATATTTCCCACTGGCTGAACAAATATGAGGGAAAATACGCGGCAAGCCCGTGTTCCTGCCGTCGTTCCCGCCTGACCCACGGAGAGGGCTGCGCGGACGATCCGGAAGGCTGGTGTATCGCCGTCGGAGATATGGCAGATTATGTAGTGGAAACACAGAAAGACGGACGCTATATCGATAAAGCGGAGGCACTGGAGATTCTGAAGGCAGCAGAGGACAACGGATTCGTACATCAGATCACAAACATCGACGGTGCTAACAAAATCTTTGCAATCTGTAACTGTAACGTGAATGTCTGTTATGCACTGCGTACCTCCCAGCTCTTTAACACCCCGAATATGTCCCGTTCCGCTTACGTGGCGAAGGTAGAAAAAGCCAACTGTGTAGCTTGCGGAAAATGCGTGGAATTCTGTCCGGCAGGGGCGGTAAAACTGGGTCAGAAACTGTGTGATAAAGAGGGCTGCGAAGTAACCTATCCGCGGATTCCACTCCCGTCGGAACAGCCTTGGGGCGAACACATGTGGTCACATAACTATCGAGATGTGAACCGGATCAACTGCTACGATACCGGTACTGCACCATGTAAAACTGCCTGTCCGGCACATATCGCTGTACAGGGGTATCTGAAACTGGCAAAAGAGGGACGTTACGATGACGCACTGGCGTTGATCAAAAAAGATAATCCGTTACCGGCAGTCTGCGGACATGTATGTAACCGCAGATGTGAGGATGCATGTACCAGAGGAACCGTCGATGAGGCGGTAGCCATCGATGAAGTAAAACGATTCCTGGCAGAACGTGACCTGAATGCGGAGACGAGATATATCCCGAAAAAGACGATTCCGTCCCTGAAAGGTGGATTTGATGAGAAAATCGCTATCATCGGTGCCGGTCCGGCGGGACTTTCCTGTGCATATTATCTGGCGCTGACCGGATACAAACCGACTATTTTCGAGAAAAATGAGGAACCGGGCGGTATGCTTCGTTACGGAATTCCTTCCTATAAATTAGAAAAAGATCTTCTGGCAGCAGAGATCGATGTGATCCGGAAACTCGGTGTGGAAATTCGCTGTGGTGTGGAGATCGGAAAAGATATCACGATCGAAGAACTGCGGGAACAGGGTTATAAAGGTTTCTACGTGGCGATCGGATGCCAGCGTGGAAGAAAACCGGGTATCACAGGAGAGAATGCAAAAGGTACTTATGCAGCCGTTGATTTCTTGCGGGAAGCGGGAGCGAAAGAAAGCTTTGCGCTTGAAGGTGATGTTGTGGTTGTCGGCGGTGGTAATGTAGCTATCGATGCGGCGAGAATCAGCAGCCGTTGTGTGGATGCGAAGATCTCCATGTTCTGTCTGGAACAGCGGGAAAATATGCCGGCAAGTAAGGAAGAGATTGCGGAAGCACTGGAAGAAGGTATCGAGCTGAACTGCGGCTGGGGACCGAAAGAAGTGCTGGAAGAAGACGGAAAAGTGGCCGGTGTGGTATTTAAAAAATGTATCCGTGTACTGGATGAACAGGGAAGATTTTCACCGGAATACGATGAAGAACAGACCGTGACCATACCGTGTAAGCATGTGATCTTTTCCGTAGGACAGGCGATCGAATGGGGTAATATGCTGGATAACCTGGATCTGAAGAGACGGTCGAACGGCGGTGCACTGGCAGATAAACTGACCTATCAGACCTCTGAGCCGGATATCTTCGTCGGCGGTGATGTGTATACAGGACCGAGATTTGCCATCGATGCGATCGCAGCAGGACGGGAGGGTGCGATTTCCCTTCATCGTTATGTACATGAAAACTGTACCCTGACCATAGGAAGAAACCGTCGTGATTTTGTGGAGCTGGATAAAAACAATATTTCCGTGGAAAGTTACGATACATCCAAACGCCAGATTCCGGCGAAAGCAGATGAAAAAGCACAGGCAGCGACCTTCCGCGACCTGTCTCACAGTCTGACGGAAGAACAGGTAAAAGCAGAGACTTCCCGTTGTCTGTCCTGTGGAGCTTCTGTGGTGGATCCGAATAAATGTATCGGCTGTGGAGTATGTACCACAAAATGTGTCTTTGATGCGATCCATCTGCACAGAGAGATTCCGGGAGCGTCTGTGATGCGGGCATCTGAGGATAAACTGAAGTATATTCTTCCGAATATGGTGAAACAGTCCATCAAAGTGAAGTTTGCGAAGAAGAAATAGGAGAATGCAGATATGCATGAACTTGGCGTGACATTTCATATCATGGATCATCTGGAAAAGGTGGCAAAGGAGAATGAAGTGGAAAAAATACGGAAAGTAGTGCTGGAACTTGGGGAGGTCTCGACGGTGATCGAATCTTACCTGCAGAACTGCTGGACGTGGGCGGCGAAGAAACGGCCGCTGTTTGAGGAAGCAGAACTTATTGTGGAGACACTTCCTGCAATTACATACTGTGAGGAATGTGAGAAGACCTATTCGACCATAGAATATGGAAAGATCTGTCCGCACTGTGGCAGTGAACACACGTATCTTTTGCAGGGAAGTGAATTCAACATTAAGGAAATAGAAGTGGAATAAAGATTCCGCGTAAGAAAAAGGAGAGTGAGTGTATGTTTTTTCAGATTTACGGAGAAACAGCAGGATGGCAGCTGCTTGGCTGGCTGTTAGTCTTTGCAGGACTGGTAATCATGAATGAGATCGCAAGGCGGTCGAAATGGGGAGGAATCGCATGTTTCCTGGTGCTCCCGGCGGTATTGTCTGTGTACTTTATTGCCATCTATATCGGTGCGGCATCCGGTGCGGAATGGGCGCTGAACAATGATACTTACGTACATATGAACAGCTGGTTCCATTATGCGAAACTGTATGCGGCAACCGCAGGCTGTATCGGATTTATGATCCTGAAGTACCACTGGGGAAAACTGGGAAAAGCACACTGGTTCAAAGCATTTCCGTTTGTTATTGTAGCAATCAATATCCTGATCGCAGTAGCATCTGATTTTGAATCCGCGATCCGCGCAGGTTCTCTGGCAGGCGGCTGGTGGATGTCATCTGAAGGCGTATGGCTGTACGGCGGCTGGTGGAATGTACTGAACGGTCTGGCAGGGCTTTTCAATATTGTTTGTATGACCGGCTGGTGGGGTATCTACTCTTCCAAAAACAAGCAGGATATGCTGTGGCCGGATATGATCTGGGTATATGTTCTGGCCTATGATGTCTGGAACTTCCAGTATACTTACCTGAACCTGCCGACCCATTCCTGGTACTGTGGTCTGGCACTGCTTCTGGCACCGACCTTTGCTGCAGCATTGTGGAACAAAGGCGGCTGGATCCAGAACCGTGCAAACACCCTGGCACTATGGTGCATGTTTGCGCAGGTGTTCCCACTGTTTCAGGATGCGAGTCGCTTTACAACCGTAACCTCTGTCTATGGAGAAGGCGGTATCGCAGCAGCGATGGGAAGCACCATGCCGACCGTTGCCAGTCCGACGGCACAGGGACTGATCTCGGTAGTATCCTTTGCTGTGAACGTGTTCGTATTTGCTTATATATTAAAGAGAGCAAAAGCACAGAAGAAGAACCCATGGAAAGAAGAGATCTTCGTGGATACGAAAGATTATCAGGAGGCTATGGCGAGAGCAAAATAAAGAAAACATATAGAAAAGATCCCGTACAGGTGAGTATAAAACTGTACGGGATCTTTTTGCTATAGGAAAAACCTATAGCCAATCCTAAAAAATTCCTATAACTACATTTATTGACATAAAAACATATAAGTGATATTATCTCTACAACGGATACAACATACTAATTCGATAGGAATAATAGGTAATACAAAACAGGCACAGGAGAGAGAAAAGGACGACAAGCTATGTATATTGAATTAAAAAATATCAATAAATCCTTCGGTGATTTTCAGGCATCGAAAGATGTGAACTTTGCAATCGAAAAAGGAAAACTGGTTGGTCTTCTCGGACCGTCAGGAAGTGGAAAGACAACGATTCTCCGAATGCTTGCCGGGCTGGAGCATCAGGATTCCGGAGATATCTGTATCAACGGAAATGTGGTAAACGATCTTCCTTCGAGCCAGAGAGGAATCGGATTCGTATTTCAGAATTACGCATTATTTCCTTATCTTACGGTATATGACAACATCGCTTATGGGTTAAAGATCCAGAAGAAAGATAAGAAATTTATCAAACAGAGAGTAACCGAGCTGCTGGATCTGGTAGGGCTTCCGGGGCTGGAAAAGAGATATCCGGATCAGCTCTCCGGTGGTCAGAGACAGCGAATCGCACTTGCAAGAGCACTGGCACCGAATCCGGAAGTACTGCTTCTGGATGAACCGTTTGCAGCAATCGATGCGAAAGTTCGACAGGAACTTCGTACCTGGTTAAGAGAGACGATCGATAAGATCGGAATTACCAGTATTTTCGTAACACATGATCAGGACGAGGCGATCGAGGTAGCGGATGAGATCATCATCACCAACGAGGGCCGCGTAGAACAGATGGGGGATCCGGTGGAGATTTACCTGCATCCGAAGACACCGTTTGTGGCACAGTTTATCGGAAAATCTTCGATCATTGAAGAATACGGAAAGTTAAAAGGATTTGATTCCATCGGACCGGATACGAGGGCAATCATTCGACCGGAATTTGTAGAGATTAAAAGCCCGAAAGATGTGACGGAACAGAGTTCTATCTACGAACAGGCTGCCGTAGAACAGAGTATCTTCCGTGGCAATTACTTCGAGGTACTGTTAAATATCAAGGGTATCACTATAAGAACCAATTCCCCGCTGGTCAACGGACCGTTAAAGAGTGGCGACAAAGTATGGGTAGTCATCAATCAGATGTATGTCTTTGATGATAAGACGACAACGACACTGACAAACAAAGGACTGGATGTATCCAGTATGTACTATATTTAGGAAGGAGGCAGAAAGCCATGGCGTCACAGACAGCAAATACAAAAAAGACAGGCAGTTGGGATCTGCCTTTGAAGGTTATCAAAACAGGAATCGTCTCCTGGCTGATCGTTTTTCTGTTCTGGGGACTGGGATCCTTACAGTATGATGAGATCTTCCTCCCAAGTCCGGCAGAGACCTGGACAGCGATCAAGGAACTGGTAAGCAACGGCACATTGTGGGCGGACATTGCAGCGTCCGTAAGCCGTGTACTGAAAGGCTGGGGACTGGCGGTAGTTATTGCCGTACCGGTCGGACTGGTGGTCGGACATTTCAAACCGATCCGCTGGATCGTGGAACCGATCTTAAGTCTGTTTCGTTTTATCCCGGCCATCGCATTGACATCCCTGTTTCTGATGTGGTTTGGGGTGGATGATACTTCCAAAGTAGCACTGATTCTGTATGCAGCATTTTTCCAGGTGCTGGTCAATACGATTGCAGGAGTGGTTGCTACCGATCATTCTCTGATGGAGGCGGCATCCTGTATGGGCGCCAGCCGGCTGAGAGTGTTTTTCACCGTGGTACTGCCTTCCGCAGTTCCGAATATCTTCACCGGTATCCGGCTGGGACTCAGCAGCAGTATCATCTGTGTGATCGCGGCAGAGATGCTGGTTGGCAACGACGGTCTTGGATATCTGATCCAGAGTTCCAAGATGTACTACAAAACAGCCTGGGCATTCGCAGGAATCGTTACTCTGGCATTGATCGGATTCGTTGCGGACCGTCTGCTTCAGCTTTTTGGTTGTACATTCTTAAAGCACTTCGGAGTGAGAAAAGCGTAGGAATCCGGAAGAGAAAAATACCTGCGAGATTGTGATATGAGGAGAAAGCAGTTTCGCGGAAACCATAAAACAGCTTTAGAAAGAGGAGGAAACATTATTATGAAAAAAAGAATTATCAGCTTGGCAGCCGCAGCAGTTTTTGTCATTGGAACACTTGCCGGATGCGGAAATAGCAGCACACAGACAACAGACAAAACAGCATCCTCCGATGCATCTTCATCCGGTGGAGATCTGGTGACCGTGAGAGATGCAGTGATGACCGGTCAGCTTGATCAGTATGCGACAGAAATTGGTCTCTGGCAGGGGATTTTTGAAAAATACGGCATTGACTTACAGACGACAGAGTTTGTAGCCGGTATCAATACCATCGATGCGGTAGTCAACGGAACCGCAGACATCGGAATGATGGCAGATTATGCAGCAGTCAATCGTCTGGGAAATACCCTGGATGCCACAAACCTGCAGATCTTTTCTCAGATCTCCGGTGGTCAGTCGGCCCTGTCCGGTGGTCTGTATGTAGATCCGAAATACGCAGATGATCCGAAGAGCCTGGATGGTTCCGCAGGATTCATGTACCAGGAAGGAACGGTAACATACTATTATGCAAGTAAGTGCATCGAATATCTGGGTCTGGATGAGAGCAAACAGAACCTGATCAACACCGATTCTTCTCAGACCAGACTGGCGCTGATCCAGAAAGGCGGTGCATCCGCTGTGTATGCCAACGGTTCCGAAGCAAAGTATATCGAAGAAGCCGGCTGGGTACAGGTGGCAACTTCCCAGGAAATCGGTATTCAGACCGGATCCTACTTCCTGTCAACCGACAAATATATTTCAGAAAATACAGACACTCTTGCTAAGTTCCTGCAGGCTGTCGATGAAAGTACGCAGTATATCAACGATCATCTGGATGAATCTGCAGAATACCTGGCAGACAAACTTGGTCTGAAAGCAGAAGACTTTAAAGAAAACTGGAAAAACTACAGCTTTGAGCCTGGATTTTCCGAGGAAGCAACGACACATCTGGAAGACATCGAAAAATGGGGATTTGAACACGGAAGCTTCCCGAAAGATTATAATGTCCGCGATTTTATCAACACCGATGTGGCCAAAATCGCATTTCCGGATAATGTGACCATCGAATAAGAGACAAAGGAGAACCGCAGTTATGATACAGGAACTGAACGTAAATAATTTTGACCAGGAAATCAATAAAGACAAACCGGTGGTTGTAGAGTTCTATACCACTGCATGCAGTCACTGTAAAAAGCTGGCAGGTGCATTAAATAAACTTTCCGAGGAAAAGGGAGACGATGTTTTCTTTGGTAAATGCAATATTGACCAGGAAGCACTGTTGCAGAGCAGATTTGATATTTCAGCAGTACCGACATTGTTATTTATCAAAAACGGAGAGATTAAAAACAAACTGGTGGGTGAAGTTCATCCGCTGATCATACAGGAAGAAATTAAAAAACTGGCATAGAACAAAAAAGACAGAAGAAATAAAGATTAAGAAACAGGAGGCAAAAGATCATGGGTTATCCAAGCGTATTTCCAACAGGAGTTTTAGTATATAACAAAGAGAAAGCATATAACGGTTACACAATTTATCCATCAGCAAAGGGAGCACTTCTGATCGACATGAACGGAAA